>DAOWJM010000019.1 GCA_030640325.1 Dehalococcoidia bacterium
AGTAATCCGTGCCACTTATACGAACAAAGAGTTTGCCAGCGTTCCAATCAGGATGTATACCTATATTTTTAACCCTCATAAAGGCGGTGACTTTTAAGATTATTCCCTCAGGGCTTCCTGAGACAGGAAATGTAAAGCTGTCCTTCCCATAGGCATTATCATCACGGTAAATATAGGTGGCATCTTCGTCTGGCGTTGCTTCATCTACAAGAGCATAATGGTCAGTTCCACCACTGAGTTTCCAGAATGTGTAGTATCCATCGGCATTAGGTCTGAGCGTCAAAGTATCGCCCCTCAAATCAAGTTCACGCCTAAAGCCTTCAGGGGAAAGGAGAACAGCGTTATGCCCTTTAAGGTGGATGCAGTTCCAGCCTTCAGCTAAACGCCTTCTAAAGTATTCCGCACAGGTTTCCCGCCTGACTAAATCCATTTCTGTTTCAATGCCTCCCTAAGAGTCCTTGCCCCTGGAGTATCTATGGGAATACGTAGCTCAAACGGTTCATCCTCCCTGCTTACTTCCACCCCGCTCCACTCAAAGTCTGAGGCGTAGAGCAGTATCACCGAATACTCAGCACCTTGGTTTAATCTGTCAATCTCAGCTCTGAGTTCGCTCCTTGAGTTGAATCCAAGCTCTTGAATATTTAACTCCTCACTAGCACCAAAGAACTCAGCAAGTGAATTAAAGTCCTGCTCCTTGAGTCCACCCAGCAGTATGTTCAGCAACGGCGTGTGCTCTTCAGGTATGCCCCTATGCCAAGGCTTGCTGTAGAGTTGGCGGTGGGCTTCTCGGTAAGCATCAACAGCCTTGCGTCCTTTCAGAACCTTCAAGCGCATTACTTGGTTCATCCCCTGCCTCGCTAGCTCAAAGTGATATTAACTTCTAAAGTCCAGGTGCCACTTGATTTTGTGCCCAGACTCTCAACCTTTCTATTAAGGCACTTGCCACTGGTTGATTGCTTCACTACCCATTCATTCCAGGCATAGTTGGCTTCGCTATCACCGAAGCTAGCCTTAAAGCTTGCCTTTTGTTCGGCAGAGGTAGGATAGCCGGTTTCTATACCCTTATAGGTCTTGTTGGTGGCTGCCTGTAAATCCGTCTGGGTGGCATTGGCAGCAGTATTGGAATCGCCAACACCAATCTGGGCGTGGGAGCTATCGAAGATATGGTCAGCCCCGGAGACCGCCCCGGTAATCAAGTCCCACATCTCATCAATGCCAACATTGAGCAGGCAATTACCCTCGCCCTCAATCACCTCATAAGGCTTGAACCTGTCATAGAAGGCTTGCTCTGAACCACGGTAGGGCTCAATATCCTGGTGGTATTTGCTGAGCTTGTAGTGACAAATCCATCGAGCTGTGTCCTTCGGCTGAAGGACTGCGTCTTTGCTTTCCATTTTTCTCTCCTTTGGGGAGCCCTTCAGAGAAGGACTCCCCCCGAAATTCGCTGATTTTAGTCCTTAACCCCGATTAAAGCGGCTGCCTTAATTGAGCTGAACAGAGCCAGTGAGCAGTACCACTTAATGCGGGTTCGTGATGCGTCCTTGGTCTCCAGCGAGCCGATTGGCTCCACGGTTAGGTGACCAGGGCTGGTCAAGCCGCATAGAGCGCCCTCCCCCATCTGGAAGGCATAGATAGTGGAGCAGGTGCCTCCGGTGGTTGCTGTCTCCACACTACCAGTAAGGACATGGGTATCCAGTATCCAGTCGTTGACGCCAACGGGGGTGCCGTCCCACAACTGGACGAAGTTACCCCACTTATCCCTGTCGGTCTCTATCATTCCACCGGCAGCCCTGACCAAAGCGTTAATCTTCCGCCTGGAGCGTCGGCTCATAAGCAGAATATACGGCTTACCACCCTTTACCGCATCAATAAGCTCGTCCAGCTTAGCCAGGGTAAGGGTAGCCCCCGTACCTCCCATGGCTATTATCTGGTCGCTGGCGGTGGTGGTATCAATGAGCTTCCTCAGACCATCAAATTGCTTGGCGTTAGCTGAAGAATCGCCATAGATGAAGCCTTCCTCAAACTTGTCCCTCAGCGCCTTAGCCTTCAGTTCGACCACGGCTGCTTCTAAATCCTGGAGATTACTTCGGGTCGCCTTGAGGAAGTTATCCACATCGGCATCACCACCCATAATCTTCAGGTTTGCCGTTTTCTGCTCGAATGTTGGTGTCGACTCAGCCCAGGTATCACCGACATCATAGAAATCGATGGTAGGCAGGGTCTTTTCTTGGTTATAGGTCAAGCCATTGCCCACAATCTCGATGAAGGGTAGTTGCTGAAGGATAGGCGAGTCCTTGACTATCGTCTCCACCACCCCTTGAAGTAGCATATCATTCGACAGCTTAGCTGCCTCATCTAATGTTAAAGCCATTGTTTATCTCCTTTCTCCTATTGCGTATTGAATCTTCTCCCGTGGGGATAAGGCTGAGAGGTCTACTGGCGTCCTCTGTGGAGCCCCAGCCGGCACTCTAGCCCCCGCTATCTCAGCCTCCAGTTCCTTCCTCACCTTGTCGACCAGGGTCTGGGCATCTTCCACCGACTTATCAATAGCCTCAATGCTGTCCCCGGCTATCAGCTCCTCGGGCACACTAGGGTTTGCTTCGACTACCAAAGCCCGGTAGCTTGATACTGCCTGAGCTCGGCTATTCTCCAGTTCGGTCAACTTTTGCTCTAGCTCAGTCACAGATTGCTTGAGGGCAGCAATTTGGTTATCCCTATCAGCTATAACACGCTCTAGCTCAGAGATGCGCAAGTCCTTGGAAGCAAGCCCCTCA
>DAOWJM010000063.1 GCA_030640325.1 Dehalococcoidia bacterium
AGAGGAGCAGGGAATAAGCAAATAGAATAGCACCGACAACTATAGCCGAATCAGCAATGTTAAATGCTGGCCACCAGCCGATGCTGATGAAGTCGGTAACACCACCAAAGCGCAGCCGGTCAATCAGATTGCCTATTGTGCCGCCGAGAATTAAGCCCAGGGCTGACTTACCTAGCAGATTATCTAAAGGGAAGAAGCGAGGATAAATAATAAAGGCATAGACCAGAAGAAAGGCAATACCGACGATAGCAACTATGGTTAAGGCAAATGATTGGTCTTGAAATAAGCCAAAGGCGGAGCCGGTGTTAGGGGGGAGACGGATTATCTGAAAGAATCCCACCTCAAATAGCGATTGTCCCACAAGTAGGTTAGACCTTATCCAGAGCTTGCTGAGCTGGTCGGCAACCACCACCAGTAACGCAATAAGAAAAAAGACCACATTCCGCCGCCTACCTTGGAGATTACCTGCCTTTTGCATTCTTTGCCTGACCCGTCTTACAGCTCAAGCACAGACTTGCCTGAGGAAGCGCTTCCAGTCGGGCTGGGTCTATAGGTTGACCACAACTATCGCAGAAGCCATAGGTTCCATCTTCAAACTTGTGCAATGCATGCTCCACATCTGCTAGCTGGTCTCTGATACGCTTCTCTAAGGTTATCCGCTTCTCTAGCTCGAAGCTCTCTGTAGCCTCCTCCTCCCTCTTGCCAAAGGGGCTACCCTCTCGCCTTTCCTCAGCAGGGCGAATGCTAGCTTTCAATTGTTCTAATTCCTCGATTAACCGCTTTCGCTCGCTCTCCAGACGAGAGCGAAGCAGATTGAAGCCTATGGTCATCTTTCCCTCCCCTCCGCCTACCTATGCTGACAGGTAAGCATCTATAGTTGACGATTTTTAAGAGAACAATGATTGGGCAGAAGAGGTTAATCCAGCATCACTCGCAACTGGCGAATGGTGTCCACTGCCTGCCCACGCCAGTGATTATTGGCAAAGATAAAGGTCTTCTCAGCCACACTACTTAGCTTTTGAATCTTGGGCAGCCACTCGCCGAGTTCCGAGGGGCTATAGCTATAATCATACCTCTCATAAGCCTGCTCATGCTGCCACCACTTATCGCTATTACGCCCGTGAAAGCGGACATAACCTATCTTACTTGTCGTCTCGGCTAGTGGGGGCAACAGATTGGGCAGGCGTGGTTCATCGACACAACAGAAGCCCAAATCATGGCGACGAAGCCAATCAAACACATCGCTCCTTAGCCAGTGGGCATTACGGAATTCAACCACCACCGGCAGCTCGCCCAAACGTTCCTTAAATAGCCCAAGGTAGTCCCAGTTACGGCGATTAAACCCAAAACTATAGGGAAACTGAGCTAAAATACAACCCAGCTTTCCAGCAGAGATGACAGGCTCTAATACCTGGCAAAAAGCCTCAAAAACGGGGGCATTATCCTCCCGTTGGTGAGTCATCTCCTGGTTGGCTTTAATAGAGAATAGGAAACCTTCGCCCGTTTTGTCAACCATGGCTTTTAAGGTAGATGGTTTGGGTATGGCATAAAAGGTTGAATTTACCTCACAGGCATCGAATTCACGGGCATAGTAGACCAGCCATTCTCTCTTAGGCAAACCCACCGGGTAGAAGTTTCCTACCCAATCACCATAGCTAAATCCTGAAGTGCCAAGGTATACCATATCTCAAGTGTATCCTATTTGCTTTATTTGGTCAATGCCCCGCAGGAAGTCAATAGCAACAGTTAAAAACTATTGACAACCAGGGGTGATTTCGTTACTATATAAATGATAATATTTTTCATTTACAACTTGAAATGAGACTTACAGAGAGAAAAATAGCGGCTACTTTAAGACAGCATGGCTACAAGCTCACCCCGCAGCGAAGGTCGGTGATACGGACGATTGCCTCTAGCCAAGACCACCTCACCCCTGCTGCCATATACCAGAAGGTGCATCAAGACCAGCCAAGTATTGGGCTGGTGACTATTTACCGCACCCTGGACATACTTGCCAAGCTAGAACTTATCTGTGAGCTACACGCTGGAGGTAGCTGCCACAGCTACACAATCGGCGCCCGGGGGCATCACCACCACCTTATTTGCTCCAACTGTGGTGAGGTTATTGACTTCGCTGGCTATGACCTTACCCAACTGGAGCAAAGGCTATCCCGCCAAACCGGGTTTGAGATTGAAGGGCACCTGCTTGAGTTCATCGGTCTGTGCCAAAACTGTCAGCAAGAAGATGATTAGACGAATAGCAAGTGAACTTAAGAGCCATGCCCCCTTCACTGCACTAGGTGCCATTACCGGGATTATTATCATGGTCATAATAGTTCTTGGCAATGTCCCTGCCCAGATTTCCCAAGCCGCCTTTTATACCTTACACCCCCTGCATGTTGTATTGAGCGCCCTGGTGACCACAGCCATGTATATGAGACATAGCAAGGGCAAGCTGTGGGCAGCGATTCTGATTGGTTATACCGGCTCCATTGGCATAGCTACCTTGAGCGATGCCGTAATTCCCTATCTGGGAGGAGCCATGCTCGATATCGAAATGGGTTTTCACATGCCCTTTATCGAGACTGGGAAAATGCCCTTTATTGGGATTGAAAAGTGGCAGGTGGTAAATTCGGCGGCACTTATTGGCATTGCCATAGGTTGCTGGAAACATACTACCAAAGTTCCGCACTCTGGACACGTGTTGTTAAGCACATGGGCTTCGTTATTCTACTTCACCGCCTTCGGGATAGCCCATTGGATTCCTTTGCTCCCCCTTGTTTTCGTGTTTTTGTTCCTGGCTGTTTGGATTCCCTGCTGTCTAAGCGATATAGCCTTTCCCCTTCTATTCATAAGGCAGGTTGCCACTGGGAAAGATTTAACATACAATAATCAACATCATTGAGCAGGAGGATAAAAATGGAGCTTCACATCACAACCCTGAGTGAGAATACCGCTGGTTTGGGTAACTTTCTGGGGGAATGGGGGCTGAGCATCCTGGTAGAAACAGATGGACCGAACATCCTGTTCGATACCGGGCAGAGCATCTCAGCCAGCCACAATGCTGATATCCTTGGCATTGACCTGAGCCAGATTGATAAGATTGTTTTAAGCCATGGTCACTTCGACCACACTGGTGGTCTACGCCAAGTCCTGCGCAGGATAGGAAAGGAGATAGAGATAATCGCTCACCCCGATATGTGGCAAGCTAAGTATGCCACTCGCGAAGGCGAAGATAGATATATCGGGATACCCTTCCAGCGCCAGGAGCTAGAAAGCCTTGGTGCTAGGTTTAACCTGACCACAGAATCAGTAAGGCTCACTGATAATATAATGACCACTGGCGAGGTTCCCATGGTAACCGATTACGAGGAGATAGAGCCGTACCTTGTGGTAAAAGAAGATGCCGGCTTTAAGCCGGATAAGCTCCTAGATGACCAGGCACTAATTATAAACACCGAGCCAGGATTGGTTGTCATTCTGGGCTGTGCCCACCATGGCATCATCAATACCCTATACCATGCCCAGCAGCTTACTGGGGTAAAGACAATAGATACCGTGCTGGGTGGTTGCCATCTCATGGATGCTTCTGAAGAACGGGTATGGCTGACCATTGCTGCCCTAAAAGAGATAGGGGTGCAAAGGTTAGGCGTCTCACATTGCACCGGGCTGCCAGCATCTGCCATAATGGCTCAAGAATTTGGTGACAAGTTCTTCTTCAATAACGCTGGCACTATTTTGAGCCTATGATAGCGAGCTAGTTATGAATCTTTCCATTCAACTGGCACCGAAAAATAAACAGGGCTTATCGCTGACTAACCCAGTGATGACCGCCTCTGGCACCTTTGGCTATGGCACAGAGTATAGCCATATGTTTGATATTCAAAAGCTAGGGGCTATGGTGTGCAAGGGAACCAGCCTTGAACCTAGAGAGGGAAATCCACAGCCACGGCTAGCTGAGACAGCATGTGGCTTGCTCAATTCAATAGGGCTGCAGAATATTGGCGTCGAAGCCCTAATCAAGGAAAAGGCGCCAATTTGGGCAGGCTGGCGCCTGCCGGTCATCGTTAATATAGTGGGTGAAACCATTGATGATTACGCCAGATTGGCTGGCGAGCTTGATGGGGTAGCTGGAATCGGCGGTATTGAAGTGAACATTG
The DNA here is from genome assembly GCA_030640325.1 of Dehalococcoidia bacterium. GTDB lineage: Bacteria > Chloroflexota > Dehalococcoidia > Dehalococcoidales > BS750m-G39 > DAOWJM01. Next base: position 4,161 of record DAOWJM010000063.1, read on the forward strand.
GCTGTCCCAATATCAAAGCCGGCGGTGCTGAGTTTGGAGCGAAGCCCGGGTCAGCCGCCGAGGTAACTGCCGCGGTTAAAGCAGCTACCTCCCTTCCGGTATTGGTCAAGCTAACCCCAAACACCAGTGACATTGCCGAGGTGGCTATGGCTGTGGCTGAAGCCAAAGCCGATGCTATATCCTTAATCAATACCCTAAAGGGCATAGCCATTGACATTGCCAGGCGCCGACCTCTACTGGGCAGCATAACCGGGGGGCTATCTGGGCCAGCGATAAAGCCGGTGGCATTGTATATGGTATATGAGGTGGCTGGTGCCGTAGAGTTGCCTATCATTGGCTGCGGTGGCATCGCTACCGCCAGCGATGCCTTAGAGTTCATCATGGCTGGAGCCAGTGCTATCCAGGTAGGCACAGCTAACTTAACCAACCCCCGCGCCCCCCTTGATGTCCTAGAGGGAATAGAGCAATTTATGGGAAAAGAGGGGATAGAGGATATAGCTGAGCTTATCGGTGCGGCACGGGGGTAAATGACTGCTGGGGGATTATTCTAGACTAGTCTGCCTCAGGAGCATAGAGAAGCAAGATTATGGCTCTTCTAGACCTAATAAAACACAGAAAAAGCGTTAGGGATTTCCTAGATAGACCTGTTGAGCGAGAAAAGATAATGATGTGTCTTGAGGCGGCGAGGTTAGCTCCCTCCGAATGCAATTCACAACCATGGAAATTTATAGTCGTGGATGATAGGCAGTTAAAGAATAAGCTATGCGATGCTGCTTTCAGCGGTATATATTCAATTAGTTCCTTTTGCAAAACGGCACCAGTTATGGTTGCCGTCATCTCCGAAAAGTCCAAGTTTATAGCCAGAATCGGCGGAATGTTCAGAGGCACAAAATACTACCTTATAGATATAGGGATAGCTGTTGAGCATTTTGTACTTGAGGCTGAGGACTTAGGCCTTGGAACTTGCTGGATAGGCTGGTTCAATGAGGGGGCGGTGAAATCAATATTGAATATCCCGCAGCATAAAAAGATTGACATCCTAATAGCATTAGGCTATTACGACAGGGAAAAGCTAGGTCCAGAACATGGTAGGGAGCCAATGGATAAAATCGCGTCATTCAACTGCTATTGAGTCCCACGACTTTCTCAAGCGAAGTTCATGGCAAAAGAGGGGATAGATAACCTAACTGAGCTTGTTGGTGTTGCCCAAGGCTAAATTGGCTAAGCTTAGAGCCTAATCTTCCACCAGCTTTTGTCCGGCAAGGAAAGCCTGCTTTAGGGCGTCAGGGTGTTTGGTTATAGCCCCTTTCTCGTCAATCCCGGGGAAAAGCAGCTCTCCAGCATAAGCGATGTCAAGGACTTTGAACAGGGCTTTTACTGTAGCCAGTGCCGGCTGAAATAGATTGGCTACCTTTCTGCCACCAACAGAGATAAATAATCCCTTCCGCTCTCGCTTATCGCCCAAAGGGGGTTGTTTTAAAACATACTTTCTCACCCACAGTGCCTGACAGCGGTCAATCATAGCCTTGGCCTGAGCCGTTACCCCCATAAAATGCACCGGCGAAGCAAGAACTATTCGGTCTGCCTTCATCAGTTCACTATGAACCATCTGCATATCATCCTCCACCTTACACCTGCCCGTCTCCAGACAGCCATCACAGTGCTGACAGGGAGCAATCTTGAGGTGGCTAAGGATAATAGTTTTGACCTCAGCCCCTCGGCTGGCGGCACCCTTCATAACCTCGTTCAGTAATAGGTCAGTGTTGCCACCCCGCCTGGGGCTACCGGCAATACCCAGAACCCTCAACCTAGCCCCCCTTCAATATGGCTCAGAATCTCCGCCTCCTTTGTTTGCATCTGGCGCCTCAGCTCTGGCTTATCATGCTCATACCCCAGCAGGTGAAGCACACCGTGGATGATAAGAATTGCGAGCTCCTTTTTTATTGAATGCTGGCGCTCCTCAGCCTGTATCGCTGCCTGCGGATAAGAAATAATCACCTCACCCAGGTGGAGAACGCCATCGGGAGGTGGAACAAAAGGGGGGAGGTCTGCCCCGACTTCTTCTCTAGCGGAAAAGGCAAGCACATCTGTAGGCTCATCCCTTCCCAGATAATCTTTATTTAGCTGCTGCACCCTTTCCTGAGTGGCAATAACCAGACCAAGCTCCGCCTCAGCGCCAACCCCCTGAGCCACGAGGACTTGCCGAGCTATGCTCTGTAGCCAGCTCAGCTCAAGGTTTGCCTCAAGGTCTTCATCAATTAAAACATTTATCTCCATGTTCGTTCTATGTATGACCCATAATAGCACACCACAAAACAGCCCTCAATGAGGCTTTTCGTATTTCTATCACCCTCACCCCCTTTTAAGTTTTTGATTTAGGTAACCCTCCCCACTTTATCCCCCTCCCTTGGTTAAGGGAGGGGGAAGATAGTTATATAAGAGAGGCTTCGCCTCTCTTTGACTCTCCGAAAATAAGCGGGGGTTTAAGGGCAAAGCCCCTAAGGGTGGGCGGGTAGGGAGTAAGACTTGCCCAGTGGGTTTGAGCAAAATAAAGGGTTATGATACAATTTACTATATCGAAAATTAAGTATTACTGGCTTCACAGCTAGGGAGGGATCGCATAGAGGCCTAGTGCGGGCGCCTGCTAAGCGCTTACCCTGGTAATTCGGGGTCGTGGGTTCGAATCCCACTCCCTCCGCCATATCAGGCTAGTGTGCCCCTTAATTAAGGGGGCTCTCTTTAATAATATCCTTTATAGAGTAAAAATAGATGCCACATTACCATATCTGGACTATAGGCTGCCAGATGAATAAGGCGGAATCGGAGCGGCTGGGCAGTTACCTGGAGCAACTGGGCTATCAGGCTATAGCCGCCGCCGAGGAGGCTGATTTAATCGTGCTTAATAGCTGTGTGGTGCGCCAGAGCGCCGAGAATCGCGTCATTAACAAGCTCAATGCCCTTAAATCGCTAAGAGGGTTGCGCCCTAATCTGACCCTGGCCGTAACTGGTTGCCTGGCAAACTCTGATATTAAGCAACTTAAAAATAATTTCCCTCAGGTTGACTACTTTTTTGAGCCCGGAGACTGCCCCCAGTGGCTAGAAAAAGCCGAGCTGGCTCAGGTATTCCCCCAGCACCCCTCACCCAGCACCTTTGTCCCTATC
>DAOWJM010000038.1 GCA_030640325.1 Dehalococcoidia bacterium
CTTGATTATATAACTCCCAGGGCTGAGGTCCCTATTGCCACTGTAGAGGTCGATTTTGAGGGTGGTGGCAGAATACAGGGCTACATGACTGAAGTAGATGTTGACCAGATTACCGTTGGTCTACCGGTGGAGATGACCTTCAGAAGGTATACCCTATGGGAAGAGATAGGACTAAGAGAAGGTGTCTATCTTTACTTCTGGGAAGCCAAACCACTGAGGGTGTGAGCAACAGGAGAAAAAGGAGTTGCTGTTATGGGAAGTATTAAGGACAAGGTAGCTATAGTTGGCATGGGCTGCACCAAATTTGGGGAGCTATGGGACAAAAGCATTGAAGACCTGGTGGTAGATTCCTGCTATGAGGCAATTGAGGACGCTGGCATAGAGCCCAAGGATATCCAGGCGGCATGGTATGGGAGCCGTGAATCAGGGTTTACCGGGGCACACCTAGCCCGTGCCTTGAAGACCGATTATACGCCGATTACCAGGGTGGAAAACTTCTGCTGTGGCGGGCAGGATGTCCTGAGGAATACCTGCTATGGAGTAGCTGCAGGGGCTTGCGATATTGCCCTGGCTTGCGGTGTGGAGAAAACCAAGGACCATCGTGGTTTCTTCGGCCTCTTTATTCAGGAGCCGTTAGACAGGGGCATAACCGAGTGGGACATACCGCCGGCAAGTCAGTTTGGTCAATATGCCACCAGGTATTTTTATCAATATCGCGATTATTATAACTGGGACTTTGAGGGCTTCAAGCGAATATTAGCCATTATAGATGTTAAGAACCACGATAACGGACTGTTAACCCCCAAGGCTCACCTGCATAGGAAGATAACCATTGATGATGTGCTCAAGGCACGTATCATTTCCTGGCCCTTTACCCTATATGATGCCTGCGGCATGAGTGATGGCGGAGCTGCCGCTATTGTAACCACACCAGAGATAGCCAAGACCCTGAGGAAGGATTATGTTCTGGTGAAGGCTCAGGCATTGGCGGTGGGGGCTGCTCAATCAACAATGCAGCCCGAGTTCGATTTTGTCCATATCCCGGAGAATGTGGCTGCGGCTAAGGCTGCCTATAAAGAGGCGGGGATAACCGACCCTCGCCAGGAGATAAGTATCGCTGAGCTACACGATTGTTTCAGCTCCACCGAGCTTATAACTATTGAGGATTTGGAATTTAGTCCTCGGGGCAGGGCTCCAGAGGATATTGAGGCTGGTAGGTATCTGCTTAACGGTGAGCAGCCAATCAATACCGACGGTGGTTTAAAGTGCTTTGGTCATCCTCTATCAGCCAGTGGGCTTCGAATGGCTTACGAAATCTACAAACAACTACAGGCAAAGGTTGATAACCCGGAAAGGCAGGTGAAGAGTCCCAAACTTGGCCTCATCCATAATGTAGGGGGCAATGTTGGTATCCATGTCAGTGCAGTAACTATTTTGGGACTACCAGAATAAAGCTCAGCATTTTAAGAACCCTTCCATGGTCAGCGGAACCACTACTTAGCTGTTTGAACCCCTCTCCTTTAGTGGGATGCTCATGTCTCTAAGGCAAAGATTTAGTAAGAGGTAATATGTATGTCTGACTCAATTCTAATAATCGGTGGAGGTATTGCCGGCATTAATGCCGCCTTAAATGCTGCCGATTATGGCTGCCAGGTCTATCTGCTTGACGATACAGCCAGCATCGGTGGGATGATGGCTAGGCTGGATAAGACCTTTCCCACCAATGACTGTTCCATATGCATAGAGTCGCCCCTAATGTATAGGGTTGACAATCATCCCAATATAGAGATTCTCACCAATTGTGAGGTGCGAAGGGTTAACAGAAACAACGGTAATTTTGAGATTAGGCTGGTGAAGAAAGCCAGATTTGTGGATGCAGACAAGTGCACCGGCTGTGGGACGTGCGTGGAAGCCTGCCCAGTTAGCGTTCCCGATGAACTAGATGGAAAGATTGGTGGGATGAGAAAGCTCATCTCTATACCTTTCCCCCAGGCGGTGCCAAATGCCAGTATCATTGACCCAAGATGCCGTTACGGAAAGATGCGGGAGCAGGGCGCATGTATCGGGGGATGTGTAGTGGACTGCAGCCAGTGCCGCGAATGCCCTATCGCCCTATGTGTCAAGGCTTGCAAGGACGAGGGCAAGGATGCGGTGCTTCTCTGGCAGGCTGATAAGCCTATGGATATTGAGGTCAAGAGCATCATTGTTTGTTCCGGTATAAAGTCTTATGAACCGAGTACCGGGACATATGGTTACAATGTCTATGAAAATGTAATTACCAACCTTCAGTTTGAGAGATTAATGAATGCCGGTGGTCCCACAGGGGGGGAGATTGTTCGCCCCTCGGACAAAGCCCATCCCAAGAAGATCGCCTGGATTCAGTGTGTTGGTCGTGGGGATAAGGAACTACCTTACTGTTCCAAGGTATGTTGCATGATAACTGCCAAGCAAGTAATCATAACCAAAGAGCATGACCCCTCGGTGGAGACCCTGGTTTTTTATAATGATTTAAAGGCTTACGGTAAGGGTTTCTATGACTTTCATCGAAAAGCGGTGGAAGGTGGTACCCGTTATATAAAAGGGAAGCCATTTGATATCTTTGAACACCCCGAAACCAAAAACCTAACCATAAGATTTGAGGACCTGGACAAGGGCGAACTGATGGAGGAGGAGGTGGAACTGCTGGTTCTCGCCACTGGACTTATCCCCAGTGACCGGAACAAGAGACTAGCCAGGGTGTTAGGGATTGAACTGAACGAGTATGGCTTTTTCAAAGAGAAGGAGCCGCTGAATGCGCCCCTGGAGACAAATGTTGACGGGGTATATCTCTGTGGCGGGGCCACCGGACCAATAGATATCTCTGAATCGGTAGTGCAGGCGTCTGCAGCGAGCATGAAGGCAGTAATAGCAAGGCGATGAGATGAATAACGATATCAGGGTTGGTGTATTTGTTTGTGATTGTGGCACGAACATCGCCCGCACGGTAAATGTGCCCCAAGTGGTGGAGTATGCCAAGGGTCTCAAGAATGTTATTTTTGCTGAAGAGGGCAAATGGTCATGCTCCGTAGACTACCTGGCTAAACTGCAGGAAGCGATAAAGGAACATAACCTCAACAGGGTTGTAATTGCCTCCTGCACGCCGAGAACCCATGAACCGCTGTTCAAAAAGACGGTAAAAGAGGCAGGCTTAAACCCCTATTTACTTGAATTTGTAAGTATAAGGGAACAGGCTTCTTGGGTTCATATGGATGACCCGGTGCGAGCGACAGAAAAGGCTAAAGACTTAGTCAAGATGGGGGTAGCTAAGGCTATCCTTCTTGAGCTGGGCGAGGACTTTCGCCTCCCGGTTAAACAGGACTGCCTGATAATCGGGGGCGGCATGGCCGGTATGACCGCTGCCCTAAACATAGCTGCTCAAGGCTTTAAGGCGATAATCGTGGAAAAACAACCTCAGCTTGGGGGGCTTCTGAATAAGCTAGACCGTATTGCCCCTGAAGAGGTCTCGGCTGATGCGATGGTCAAAGCCAAGGCTGAGCTTATTGCCCAGAATGAGAACATCAAGGTCTATACCAATACCGAGATTGAAGATATACAGGGCTATATCGGAAACTACAAGGTCAGGGTGAAGACCAACGGAAAGAGCGAAGAATTTGATGCTTCCACTATTATTGCAGCTACCGGGATGAAGGAAATAGAACCGGTAGGGCAGTACGGATACGGGGATGATTCCCGGGTAATAACACAGCTTCAGCTTGAGGGATTGCTGAAAAGTAACGGACTTGAGGCAAAAAGAGATGTGGTCATAATCAACTGCGTCAATTCCAAAAACGAGGAGCGTGGCTGTTGCAATATTGGCTGTCTTGCTTCAGTGAAAAATGCTATGGCGCTAAAAACCATCAACAAGGGTACCAGGGTGCATATACTCTATAGAGACCTTAGTATAGTGAAGGACGAGCTAAGTTACCTGAAAGATGCCAGGAATATGGGCATTAAATTCATCAGGTATACCGAGGAGCGTCAGCCAGAGGTATCCAGGGAGGATAGTCATTTGATGGTGAGGGTTTATGACCTCCTCCTGGGAAGAGAACTCAAAATCCCGGCTGATTTGATAGTTTTAACCACCGCTTTTGAAGGAGACAGCACTGTAGACCAGCTTAAGGGTCAGCTCAAGGTGTCCACTAACCCTGATGGATTTTTCCAGGAAGCTCATGTCAAGCTCGGCCCATCGGATTTCCCCAGCGATGGTCTCTATCTTTGTGGATGTGCCCGGTCGCCCAAGAACTTGAAAGATACCTGTGAAGAGTCCATGGCGGCAGCGATGAGGGCGTCTATCCCGATGAAAGTGGGATACCTTGAGGCAGAAGGAATCGTGGCTGATATTGACCTGGATGCCTGTAATGACTGTGGTATCTGCGTCAAGAATTGCCCCTATGGTGCCATACAGTTGGTGGATGATAGACCCAATGTGCTCAAAGCCCTGTGTAAAGGCTGTGGTCTCTGCGCTGCAGACTGCACCAAGGATGCCATCACCATTGTCCATTACTCCGACGAGCAGATTCTTGCTCAGGTGGAGGCGGCACTAGAAGAGAAAGCACAGGAAAAGATTATTGCCTTTTGTTGCCATTGGTGTGCTCTAGGTGCGGTGGATATGGCTGGCGTAAGCCGACTTCAGTATCCACCTAATGTGCGCATCATAAGGGTGATGTGTTCGGCACGAGTGGCAACTAAGTTTGTGCTCCGCGCCTTTGAATTGGGTGCCGCCGGGGTACTGGTAGCCGGATGTGAGTTCCCAACTTGCCACTACATTGTAGGTAATTATAAAGCCGAAAAGCGAATGGAACGCGTCACCAAAAAGAGATTGGCCCAAAAAGGCTATGACCCAAGCAAGCTCTGGACAGCTTGGCTTTCGGCGACAGACGGACCAAAGTTTGCCGCCACCATGAGAGCAATGACAAAACAACTTAACCTAGAATGATAATTGTGGAAAAGAGTGAAGCTATATTAACTGAAAAACTTAGGGATGCGGCGGTGATTGCTGCCTGTGAACAGTGTGGCTGTTGTAGTAGTGCCTGTCCAATCACTGGCAAAGACGATTTTAATATTCGGCGTATCATAAGGCATGTCCAGCTTGATTTAGTCAACGAGATGGTTGATTCCCCCCATCCCTGGTTTTGTGCCATCTGCGGTCGGTGTGAAGATGCTTGTCCCAATAGTGTGGAGATTCTGGCTGGCATCCGCGCCCTGCGCCAGCTCTCCCCTCCAGAACGAGTCCCTGAGGGTCCCCCCTGCACCCTTGCCTGCCCAGCCAATGTGGATGTACCCGGCTATTTAAGGCTTATTGCCCAGGGAAAGGTTGATGAAGCCTATGCCCTGATTCTGGAAAAGGTCCCCTTCCCTGGTGTTCTAGGGCGTGTCTGCACTCATCCCTGCGAAGATGCCTGCAAACGGGAAGAGGTAAATACGCCCATTGCTATATGTTCATTGAAACGCTATGCGGCGGATAATGAAAGCGGTTCATGGCAGAAGGCGCTACGGGTAAAAGATGACACCGCTCATAAGGTAGCTATAATCGGCGCTGGCCCCGCCGGTCTGACGGCGGCCTTTTACTTGAGAAAGAAGGGGCACCAGATTACCGTTTTTGAAGCGTTGCCTGAGCCCGGTGGTATGATGCGCTTTGGCATCCCCGACTATCGGCTGCCAAAGGATATCCTCAGGGCTGAGATTAAAAGGATAGAGGATATTGGTGTTGAGATAAGGACAAATACCAAGGTTGATTCAATTGAAAAACTGTTTGAGGAAGGGTATAACGCCGCCTTTCTAGCCATCGGGGCGCACCAAGGTCTAAGTATAGGGGTTGATGGTGAGGACAGCCCTCGGGTGATGGAGGGTGTAACCTTTCTGCGGGAAGTGAGCCTAGGCAAAAGGGTAGCATTAGGAAATAGAGTTGCCGTCATTGGTGGCGGTAATGCTGCTATAGATTCGGCTCGGACAGCGCTTCGCCTCGGGGCTAAGGAAGTGACCGTCATCTATCGGCGCACCAGGGCTGAGATGCCGGCTAGCCCTGAAGAAATTGACGACGCTCTCACTGAAGGGGTGAAGATTCACTTCCTGGCAGCACCGTCAAGGATAATCAGCCAGGATGGTAAGGTAGAGCTAGAGTGTATCCGTATGCAGCTAGGGACGATGGATGCCAGTGGTCGGCCGCGACCAGAGCCAATTAAGGGAAGTGAGTTTACCATAAGCTTTGATACCATCATCGCCGCCATCGGTCAGCGTCCAGAGGTCCCCCGCCAATTTGATTTAGCCACAGGTCAAGGGAATGTCATCCAGGTTAACCAGGACACCCTTGCCACCAGCAGGGAGGGGGTTTTTGCCGGCGGTGATGCGGTCACTGGGCCAGCTTCGGTTATCGAGGCAATTGCTGCCGGACGAAGGGCAGCCAGCTCCATTGATAAACTTCTAGGCGGGGATGGCATTATAGACCAAACCCTCTGGGAAAGACCTGCCCCCGAACCTTATACCGGAAAAAGAGACAAGGGCTTTGCTGACCTGTGTAGGGTGGAGATGCCCAAGATACCTATCTCTGAAGCACACCACAGCTTTGCCGAGGTGGAACTCGGCCTTGATACCAATCAAGCCACCACAGAGGCGAAACGTTGTCTGCAATGTGATTTGGAACTAATCCTAGGAAGAGCAGCTTCCCCCGATGACTGACCATTATTTAGAAGCTATTTTTTAAACTCTTTCCACTTATAATCGATTAACTCAAGCAGAACACCGTTTACCGCCTTCGGATGAATGAAGGCGAATTCACAGTCACGGAAGGGTCTGGCGCCGCCGATAAAGGGATAATCTTTGGCAGTCAATTCATCGATGGCCTCTCGGGTATTATCCACATTAAAGCTAATTATCATAACACCCTCACCCCTCCTCTCAATAAACTTGGCTACATCTCCATCGGGGCTGGTTGATTCCATCAGCTCAAAACCCACTTCACCTAGCCAGTATCTTGCCACCCGGATCTTTTCCGGTTCGTCAACATAGGGGTCGTCGGGTTGTGGCTTCCCTAGAATGGGCTCCCAAACCTTCCGTGCCTCCTCCAAGTTTTTCACCGCAATGCATATATGGTCTATCTTGTTAACCTTCATCTCCCTCTCCTGTTGTTAGAATGTTACCAGTTCAAGCGGAATGGAAATAGCGTGGTCGGGACAGGTATAACCGCATTCATTACAGTCTTCGCACAAAAACTCAGTGACCACAATTCTATCGTCTTGCACCCTAATTGCTTCATCCACACATGCCTCTACACAACGAGGTTGTGCTATTCCCCCGCACTTGGTACATTTTTCCATATCTACTTGAGCCGCCATATTACATGCACTCCTATTTTTTATTCCTTATAAAGTCTGCGCAGACACACACCATCGCCTCTCGGGATGGCTTTTTGTGTTTCCAGCTTGTAATTTGTACCGAGGAAACCATTGAATTCACCAACAATGGTCTGAAGAAATTTGTCACAGCCCAAGAGGTCCTCTTTCATTGAGGCTCCATACCGCTTGGCGGAAGTAGGCCAGGGACATCTCTCCCATTTGATAAAAAGTTCGTTAGGGCTTTCGCCCTTCTCAACTTTAACCACAGCTCCATTGGCAGTTCCGGTGGCAGCTAAAAGTCTAGCCACACTCGTCATCAATGCCTCTTCACCTTTAGCCTTGTTCAGGGCGGGGAGGAAACCTTTGGCTAGGTCTTTACCCGCTATCTCCCAGAACTTCAGGATAATGTCTAAAGGATTGGCACCAGGTCCGGCAAGTTCAAGCGCTGTTTGGCGCCACTCATAATGTGTAGCCTTAATTGCACCCTGTGCAGCACCCAGCGCACCATGCAACCTGTTTATTTCTCTCTCTGCATCAACCGGCATTTTTGACCTCCTTTTTATATGCGAATGCCTATCCGGTAACCATCATGAACTGCACTTGATAGGCTGCGAGGCACCAGTGCGTCACCAATCACGAAAAGCTCGATGCCCTCTTCCCGAACAGCATCTTGTAAGCTCTCGTTCGCCTTTCTTTCAGCACAGACCACAGTATCTGCCTTTACTGAAAATCTGTAGCCGTCGTATGTTATGATAGTGACACCATCATCGGTAATTTCTTCAATGTCGCAGTCATTGTAAGTCATGATCTTATTCTCCCTGAGATATGCACCATAGCGCCACCTAAAGGAGGGATTAACATCCTTTCCTAATCTTCTCTCACTACCAACAATGGTCACCTTTTTCCCTTGTTTGGCTAAAAACAGGCTGACTCCAATCCCCGGTTTTCTATTCCCCCAGACAGCGACCTTGTCGCCAACCTCGATTGTTCCACTCAGGACATCCAGTACCGAGACAACATTTGCTCGGTCAAAACCAGGAGCTTTACCCTTAATATAATTTGCCCCGGTAGCCAGGACAACAGAATCTGGCATCTCCTCCCCAATTAAATCAGCGGTCACCTCTGTGCCCAGATGGAAATTTACCCCCGCTTTTTCACATTGAGCTTTGTGAAACTCCACCACCCCATAGAGTTCATCATCTCCATAAGGTGCCTTAGAGGCTTCAATAATGGCTCCTCCCAATTCTCCCCTCTTATCGTAAACATGAACCTCATGTCCTCTTTGTGCCGCTACATAGGCACACTCTAAGCCTCCTGGGCCGGCACCTACAATCATAATATTCTTTTTTATTTCTGCAGGTTGAATTTGATACTTTGGGTCCCACTCATGGGCACAAACAGGATTGATATAGCAAGTCACAGGAGCATCTCGGAAGAGCCTAGAGAGACATACTTGGCACGCCACACAAGGTCTTACGTCTTCCTCCCTTCCCTCCAGAATCTTTTTCGGCTTAAGTGGGTCGGCAATCATAGGTCGACACATTTCCCAAATATCCAGCTCGCCATCTTCAATAGCTTTATGTGGCAGTTCTGGATTAAACAGCCTATAGGCCATAGAGATGGGCACTTTTACATGCTCCTTGGCCCGTTTAGCTAAATAGAGCCAGGAGCCCTGGGGAACGTCCCTGCTGATTACAGGTAGAATAGATTCCTGCCAGCCGGCAGTAACGCTGAGATAATCCACACCCGCCTCCTCAGACATTTCATAGGTAATCATAGATTCTTCAGGGGTATTTCCACCCACATCATCTAGAAGCTCTTCGGCACAGAGTCGAATACCCACAGGGATATTATCGCCGCATATCTTCCTAACCTCTTTGATGAGTTCTACCCCAAATCTCATCCTCCCTCTTATATCCCCACCATACTCATCGGTTCGCCTATTGGTATAGCTGGAGATGAAATTGGAAAGGAGATAGCCCACAATCCCTGAAATCTCAATGATGTCAAACCCAGCTTCAAGACCCCTTCTGGTAGCCTCTACATGCTCCTTTATACACTGTTCGATATCTTCTTTGGACATCTCTTCTACTGGCCTAAAAATCCTCAATCGCTGGGGAACGGCTGATGGTCCCTGGCAATACTCCGTTTCTATGGCACCGACTCGCCCACAGTGCATTAACTGGTAAGCAGCTATGGCTCCTTCTTCATGAATGGCATCGGCAAGCCTTTTCAGCCCAGGTATAAATTTGTCATCCCAGGCTGCAGCCTGACCAACATATCCTTGACCTTGACGTTTCTCATCCATGTATACACCCTGCATGGTGCATATACCGCCAACAACTCCTCTAGCCCTCTCCCGTAGGTAGGCAACACCGGCATCGGTAACAAAACCATCCCTGCCGTTTAGATTTTCCTCAGTGGCAGCATACTTTATTCGGTTGGGGATAGTTAGCTTGCCAAGCTGAATCGGCTTAAATAGATGAGGATACTTTTTATACCCCGGGTATGCTGTGTAGTCCCAGTTAAACTGCTCGCCCATTTGTTTAGAACCTCCTTCTTATGGTGGGCATAAATAGACTATGACCTTGGTCTCAACCACATAATTAAGGCTTATACCTGCCTCAGAATTAGAGAAAGTGGAATAATTCCTGCTGGAGACTTTCTAAAGCCATAGATTACTGCTTTCTCCAAAGGCTGTCAAGGTAAGGTGGTTTTGCCCCGGACATTTTACCAGACCAAAGAACCCAAAGTAAATCAAAATAAGCCTACAGAGCGTTGTAAAAATCAAAATACTGTAGTATAATCCCATTCTGGACAGCAAGAGCCAAGGGGTTATTGCCCCTGGTTAACTA
>DAOWJM010000121.1 GCA_030640325.1 Dehalococcoidia bacterium
ACTGCTGCTGGAACCGGAGGAGGCCTAAGTTTCCTGGTAAGTATCGGTGATTGTCCCATAAAGAACTGGAATTTATACGGTACGGAAGCCATGCCTACTTGCACCAATCTGGATGCTGCCAACATGGATAAATATAAGCTGGCGAGTTATACGTGTCATGCTTGTCCCGTAAGGTGTGGGGCTATTATCCAGGTAAAGGAGGGCCCGTTTGCTACTAAAGGCGAGGTACACAGGCCTGAATATGAGACTCTGGCTGCCCTAGGCGCGCTTTGCCTGAACGACAGTGTAGAGTCTGTAATTAGAGCCAATGAGATATGCAATCTCTACGGTTTAGATACTATGGCTGCGGGCTCTGTTATTGCCTTTGCTATGGAATGCTATGAGAATGACCTGATTAGCCAGAAAGATACTGATGGTATTGAACTTACCTGGGGCAATGCTGAAGCGGTAATTGCCCCCAAGCCCGGTGAGACCCTGACTGAAGAAGAGGTAAATAGATTCTGTGAGCAGAATTTACCCAGGTATAAGAGACCCCGACGCATAGTATTTGATAAGGTGCCGCGAAATCCCACCGGTAAGATAGAAAAACCTAAACTGAGGCAGAAATACACCGGGTGGAGGAGAGTTTTAGAACCTAGAGCTTGAGGATGGAGACCAGTTTGAAGCTCTCGATTCTAACTTCAAATCCCTGGTTTTCCTGCCGCTCTTCGTTACTTAGCCACCCAGCACAGATATAAGACTAAAAGCCATTGCCGCGGGATAATTGACCTCCATCTATATAGAGGGTCTGTCCTGTCACCCAATCGGAGGCCTCTGAAGCAAGATAGACCGCCAAGAGTCCTATTTCTCGAGTTTCTCCCACTCGCCCCATGGGAATCCCTTCCAGTATAAACTTTTTCCTCTCAGGGTCGCTAAGTACTGGCGCACTCAGCTCAGTAAGCACACTCCCGGGGCCAATAGCATTAACACAAATGTTATACGGTGCCCACTCCGTAGCCAGACATTGAGTGAACATGCCCAGCCTGGCTTTACTGACACAGTATACCGAAAAATAGGGTGGAGCCAGTCCAGCACTGTTGGAGCTTATATTGATGATTTTGCCATCATAATTATCTGCGCCCCGATATTCATGCCCATAGCCATTTCCCTGGGCTTCGACCCCATATGGTTTGCCATAGTCTTTATTCTTAACATGCAGATGGCTTACATGACACCCCCCTTTGGCTGGTGTTTAATCTTAATGAAAGGAATTGCCCCCCCGGAGGTAACCACGACGGACATCTGGCGCTCAGTCCCTCCCTTCGTAGCCATGCAATTGCTGGTCCTGGTTATGGTTATGGTATTCCCTGCGTTAGCTCTATGGCTTCCCGGTAGAATGATGTGACGGGAAGATAGGAGAAACAAGTAAATGGCAGAGAGTAAATATGGGAAATACGTTATAAAGGAACCAAAGTTTATTACAGAGATGGCCTTTCATGATTTCAAGCCACCGCTCCCTGGTTTCACTTTTCCAGCCGAAATATATATAACGGGGAGCTCATAAAAGAGGCCAATCAATATGTTGACATTGCCTGGGTATGGGAAGTACCTAATCCCAAGACTATGGTTGACGCCCATTCGCACCCGTTCGACGAAATAGTGCTTTTTATCGGCTCTAACCCAAAAGATATGCGTGATTTTGGGGCAGAAATCGAGATGTGGATAGGTGAGGGCGAAGGCTTCGCTCCTTAGTGGCGTTCCGATGACCTGGACAGGTTAGTCCATGTATTTTCCGCCAACCGTGGCATCTTGCTCACACCGTTTCACAGTATGGTACTGGTCTCGCCGGCAACCACGGTTGAGGATGTTGACCTGCATAACAAGGTATTTGGGGAACTGGTCGGCTAATAAGACACTTTTGGTCCCTCGACGAAAAGATTCTGGCTGTCTATAGAGTCTAGGAGTAGAGTCGCTCAAGCCGTCCCGCCAGAGCCCTTCATACCAGTTGCGATGCTCTTCACCAGCAACCTTTCTATACTTCGCTGTAGTATTAAAGCTAGCGTGCCCCAAATGCTCTTGGAGCAGTCTCAGCGCATCGCCAGAGTCAGCCAACTTCATTGCGTGTACGCTAAAGGCATCCCTGCTGACGTTTGCAATTCCATTCAAGAATGCGGTAGTAGTCCTTCAAGTTCATGCTCATCCCTTCCTCAAGAAAATCTGAATATTCCTAATTTCCCTCACCCCTTTAAGGCAGGAGGCTATAGCCAGAAGCACGTTAGTAATAATCTGTTTGGGGAAAGCGGTCAAGGTTATGGGCATGTTGTTAACGTGAAGAGAGAGCCGCTCTGCTTGCGGCTTTATGAAGCCTTTTTCCAGAAGGTCAGCGATGTCTTCAATATCGTCTGGGGAGAACTGCCTTCTCTTGGTTTCCAGAAGTTCATCAGTGACTATACCTATAAGCTTCCTGATATTTTTGAGAGGTGGACCAACATCCTTACGGTGAACCTCTATCTTGGGGGCATTCCCTTGCTTGAAACCTTCAGTCAGGATAATGTCGTAGTCCTCACCTAAGAGACGGGCTATCTCGTCAAGTGTAGCATCTTGACCAACAGGCTTCATCAACACAATCTTATCCGGCGCGCTAACAGCTGTAGCCTCGCTGCCTGCTTGAATATGGCGCCAGCTATCCTTACCCGGCTCATCAAAGTCGACTCCGCGGGGGATGTGCTTGATGGTAGCCACCCGATAACCCCTTGATTTTAATTCCTGAACAAGCTTCTCAATAAGGATTGTCTTGCCTGATTTTGATTTACCTATAACTGAAACTATGGGTGGCATTGTCTATTCCTCTCCTTAATATTTGCGGTAAGCCCTTTTCCATGGCTCCTTCTCCATCGCTAGATAATCTCTTATCGCTTCCTTCAGTGTATTTGCTGCCAGGAGAGCACAATGTTCACTTTCGTCAGGCAGTCCACCTAAAGCACTTAAGACATCCTGCTGGCTAATCTTCCGGAGTTCGCTAATACTCTTTCCCTTGGCCATCTCGGTGACCATGCTGCCTGAAGCAATGCTAGTTCCGCAGCCATCAGTCATAAAGCTAGCATCGGCAACGGTGCCATTCTTTACCTTGAGCCATAGCTCCATAGTATCGCCACAGGAACCCGTTACCTTGGCAAAACCATCGGCATCCTCCATACCGCCTACATTTCTTGGGTTCATAGAATGGTCAATAGCTGTCTCGGAGTATATCTTCCTCATCTCAGCTTTAATGAGTTCTTCAAACTGCTCCCATGATGAAGTCATCGTATAGCCTCCTGTATCAGCCTGCCTTAGCTGATATCGCTTCAGAAAGAGACTTACTGAAGCTATTCATAATTTCAGCATCATAACGCTCAATATTTCCCTCATCGCAGAGCTTGGCCAGCTCTGGGTCTATAGGCAAGTGTCCCAGAAGTGGAGCATGGGCTGCTTTAGCCATTTCCTCTCCCCGGCTTTTGCCAAAGAGCTCAATCCTCTTATCTATCTCGGGCACATATAGATAGCTCATATTCTCCACCACACCCAGGATAGGTTTATCCATTTTCTGAGCCATGTTCACTGCTTTTCTGACTATCATATCAACCAAATCCTGAGGGGTATAAACGATGATTACCCCTGATATTGGGAACGATTGCATTACAGTAAGTGGGGCATCAGCAGTGCCTGGGGGCAGGTCTATAATCAGATAATCAAGCTTGCCCCACAGCACATCTTCCCCAAACTGCTTAATAGTGTTTGAGATGAGAGGACCACGCCATATAACGGCATCATCCTCACTGGGCAGAAGAAGATTGATGGACATGACCACAATCCCTGACCTTGATAGGACGGGCAGTATCCCGCTATCACTGCCAGTGGGTCGAGCAGTGATACCAAACATCTTGGGAATACTGGGGCCGGTGAGGTCAGCATCAAGGATACCCACTTCATAGCCCTGACGCTTTAGCGCTACTGCGGCTAGACTAGCTACTAGCGATTTACCCACACCCCCCTTGCCACTCATTACAGCAAAGGTATGCCCAATCTTATTTAGCTCTGCTGCCTTAGCCTCAGTAAATTCTATCTCTACTTTGTTTACCTCCGGTAGCCTCTCTATGACTTCCCTCGCCTTGGTTTTAACCCAGTCCTGAGCCCCGCTACTTAGCGCTGCTGACGCCAGAGTAACCTTAACCCCCTGGTCAGACACATTGACCTCACGAACTAGGTTCAACGCAGCTACACTTCGCATAACACCGGGAACCAGCACTTCATCTAGACTTTCTCTCACTTGCTCCTCAGTTATCATAGATTATCCTCCATTCCTAATGGTCACATATATTATCCCCGGTAGCCAATGTACCACTTAGGTAATTCAAGACTGCTTTCTCTGGGTCACCCTCAAGCGCGCCAATGACAACGCCGATGTGGTTTTGGTTAAAAAGGCTCTGAGCACGGGAACCCATCCCCCCAGCAATCACCACTGAGACTCCCTGTTCTGCCAGCCATTCGGGGAGAAGACCAGGTTGGTGCCCCGGTGAGGGAACAAGTTCCTTTCTCAAAATTTCCTTCCTTTCTTCATCAACATCAATTAGGACAAAGTGCTCACAATGACCAAAATGTTCTGATAACATACCGCTACTTACCGGTATTGCATACCTCATTTATAGACCTCCTG
>DAOWJM010000045.1 GCA_030640325.1 Dehalococcoidia bacterium
GGTAGCTAATGTGGCTTTTCTCCCCGGCATTGTCAGTTACTCACTGGCTATGCCTGACATTCACTGGGGCTACGGCTTCCCTATAGGTGGGGTAGCGGCAACCAGGGTAAAGGATGGAGTGGTATCACCCGGGGGCGTCGGCTGTGATATTAATTGTGTTGTCAGGCTGGTGCGAACCAATCTCACTGAGGAAGAGGTGAGACCCAAAATTGAGCAGTTGGTCAACGAGCTTTTCATCAATATTCCTTCCGGACTGGGGTCAGAAGGCAAGATAAGGGCGAGCGGAAAAGAACTGGACGAAGTGATGGTAAAGGGTAGCCGGTGGGCAATAGAGAAGGGTTACGGTCAAGCGGAGGATATTATAGTTACTGAGGAGTCAGGCTGTATGAAGGGGGCTAACCCGGATAAGGTTAGCAGTAAGGCTAAAAAGCGGGGCATCCCGCAACTGGGGACTTTGGGTTCTGGTAACCACTTCCTGGAGGTAGAGGTGGTGGATGAACTCTATGACCGGGATGCAGCTAAGGCTATGGGCATCGAGGATTTAGGGCAGGTGCTTCTGTTGATACATACCGGTTCTAGGGGCTTTGGTCACCAGATTTGTACTGACTATGTGGGGTTGCTGGGGGAAGCAGTAAAAAGATACGGCATCAGCCTGCCCGACCGCCAGCTTGCCTGTGCGCCAATAAATTCGCCAGAGGGACAGGACTACCTAGCAGCTATGTCATGCGCCGCTAACTATGCCTGGACTAACCGGCAGTTCATCCTGCACTGGGCTAGAGAGTCTTTCACTAAGGTCTTCGGCAAAAGCCAGCAGGAACTGGGCATGAGGCAGGTTTACGATGTTTGCCATAACATCGCTAAGATAGAGGAATATACCATTGAGGGCAAGAAACAGAGCCTTTGTGTTCACCGCAAGGGAGCAACCAGGGCTTTCCCCGCTGGACACCCTGATATCCCTGATGTCTATCGGGGTATAGGTCAGCCGGTTCTCATCCCTGGGGATATGGGGCGCTGTTCCTATGTAGCCCTGGGCACAGAGGGAGCTATGAAGGAGTCCTTTGGCTCCACCTGCCATGGTGCCGGCAGGGTGCAATCGCGTGCAGCAGCCAAGCGCAGCCTTCGGGGTGTTGATGTTGCCAGGGCACTGGCAGCTAGGGGGATTACAGTTAAGGCTGGCAGCATAGCTTCACTGGCTGAGGAGGCGTCTGAAGCCTATAAGGATGTAAGTGAAGTAGTTGACATAACTCATAAAGCGGGCATCTCCCGCAAGGTAGCAAGGGCAAAACCTATGGGTGTAGTTAAGGGGTAGAAAAATGTATTTCAAAAATGTCATTGAAGCTCTGGGGCACACCCCGCTAGTTGAAATAGGTCAAATGAGTCCCAAGAAAAAGGTGAAAATCCTGGCTAAGCTGGAGGGGCAAAACCCGGGGGGGAGTGCCAGCCTCAAGGACAGAGTGGTAAAATATATGCTTGAAAAGGCGGAACAGAGCGGAGAGCTAACCAGTGACAAAACTATTATTGAAGCCACCAGTGGCAATACCGGGATAGCTCTAGCCTGGCTGGGGCATAAGAAGGGCTATAAGGTCACCATCATTATGCCCGATAATATGAGTCTGGAGAGGCAGCAGCTACTTAAAATCTTTGGTGCTGAGCTTATCCTGACTAAAGGGGCTTGGGGGATGGGGGCTGCTATTGATGCTGCCCAAGAACTGGCGGCTCGAGATAAAAGATACTATCTGCCTGACCAGTTCTCCAATCCAGCCAACCCGCTGGCTCACTATGAGACTACCGCTGTCGAGATAATAGACGATTTCCCCTATAACAGGATTGATGTTCTCATCGCCGGCATTGGCACCGGTGGGACTCTGGCTGGTGTTAGCCAACGGCTAAAGGAGAGGTATCCCAATATCAGGGTAATCAGCGTGGAACCACCGCCAGATGATTCCATCCAAGGTCTGAAATGTATGGGTGACAGCTCTTTACCACTGATACCGGATTTAAACCTTATCAATGAGAGGGCTACTGTTACCAGCCAACAGGCGGCTATAGCTACCAGGCAGTTGCTGGAAAAGGAAGGCATTTTTGCCGGGTTATCTTCAGGGGCGGTAGTCCACCAAGCCATTAAGGCTGCCCATGAGATGGACGAGGGCAATATAGTGGCTGTTTTAGCCGATGGTGGGTGGAAATATCTGAGCCTGGACTTTTGGAATAAAGCTAAGTAGATATGGTTAATAACAAGCCGGCACAAGTTTCTTTGCCTTCGCCAAGCCAAAAAGGCGGTATGTCGCTAGAGGAAGCCATTGCCAGAAGAAGGTCAATAAGACACTTCGCCCCCAAAGCTCTCTCACAGTTACAGTTATCGCAGATACTATGGGCAGCTCAGGGTATCACCGATAC
>DAOWJM010000047.1 GCA_030640325.1 Dehalococcoidia bacterium
GGCTGCTTTCCACCGCACCGCTCCCTTTTTACTATGCCTCCAGGCTCCACTGGCGGCTATGGGCAAAACAACCAGCAAACTGGTGCCAAACGCCAGCTTAATAGCTATATCGGTGGGAATGCCCATGCCGGTAAAGAGCATGTACTGAACTGGGGTCATGATGAAGGCGCCGCCAACACCTAGAAGACCACCGGCAAAGCCAACGCCAATACCGGTTGCCAACAAAATAATGATATGGGCTATGGTCACTGGGCTATTTTCTCCACATTCAGCTTCACGCTGAGAAAGGCGCCGAAAAATGGGCTATGCTAACGCCCTAATTTTTTCTTCACCGATTCTATCTTGCCGCTCATGCTGGAGGTTTTATCTCGCCGGTCATCAATCTCAATTATGGTTACCGCTCTCACAACTCCAGCGTCAAAGACAGCCTCGTGCATCCTTCGGGCTAAAGTGAGGAGCCGCTCCAAATCGCCTTCAATAATTGTTCCCATTGCCGTCAGCTCATACTTTATATCCTTCTCACCCTGCAATACCTCCACCGCCCGGGCTACATATTTGCTGACTGAAGTAGTTCCAGTGCCTAAAGGAATAATGCTGACCTTAATCAGTGCCATTTCTAGTGACCTCGCTTACTGTTTTGGGATTAAGTTGGTGATTTAATGCAGGCGCTCCATCTGGTTGGTCAGTTTACGCTAAGAGCCATTATGCTCTTACCATCTTTGTGCCGCACTGGGTGCACTGGTATTCATAGAGTAGCAGGCGTTACCCTCCTCGCTTTTCCAGTTCTTCAATGCGGCGTTGCATCTCGCTTAATTGTTGCGCCAGTATCTGTGATTGTGCCTTGAGCGCCTCTAGCTCCTGCTCCGGGCTTGATGGCTGGGGCGCTGGTGCAGGAGGCATCATCCCTGCGCCCATGCCCCTGCCGTGCCCCATACCGGGAGTAGCACCCATGCCGAAATGAGTATCTACAGTAGGCTGTGAGGCGACTTGGAGTTGGCCTGATTTATAGGCTTGGATGGCATCCTTGATTTTGCCAGAAACGCCGGTGGTTATCTGAATCCCGGCTGCTGATAATACCTGGTAAGCGTTGGGACCACAGTTGCCTGTAATTACCGCCTGCACCTCTTTGTTGACAACCATCTGGGCAGTGGAGATACCAGCTCCACCCCCTGCCATAACACTGGGGTTCTCCATAGATTCGTATTGCATTGTCTCCGGGTCTACAATGATGAAATACTGACATCTACCAAAACGGGGGTCTACATCAGCATCAAGGCTGGGACCGGTGGCTGATATAGCAATTCTCATGGCTCATCTCCTGACTTTGCCTCCAGCTCACGCATTCTGGACTCAATTTGCTCCAGTTGGCTCTTTATAGTTTGGGCTTGATTTTCCAGGAAGTCAAGCTCCTGCTCAGGGGTCATCTGTGTGGTGGGAGGTACAGTCCTAGGAGCGGTTGTTGGCGCTCCATAAAATGGGTAAGGTGCTTGCATCGCTGGCCAGTAAGGCGCTGTATAGAGCCCGGAATACCAGCACCTAGGCAATCCTCCTCTCCCCAGGCCAACATAGGGCCAAAGCGGGGAACTCCCTCTGAAACCGAATCCCATTCCTCCCCATCCAAACCAGCCTCTTCTTCTCATTTTATTACTTCCATCTTGATATTCGCTCTTTGTAGCCAAATAATGAACTTATGTTCATAATAAGCTGCTAGGTCGAATTTGTCAAGCCTTATTGGGGCACTTCATCAAATTGCCAATGAGACCTCTTGTTGCTATAATATCCCTGATAGGTGGGGCTGTAGCTCAGCTGGGAGAGCGCCTCCTTTGCACGGAGGAGGTCAGGGGTTCGAGTCCCCTCAGCTCCACCAAAGAAGATTATTCCGCACCGAGATGTTGAGGCATTCTTCGAACTATCGGTTCACTGAGACGCCAGGCTCGTTAATGTTTTTCACCAACTTAGCCTTAACAGACTGGTATCTTGTCCCATCCTAATGCGGTCTGATAGACCAGCAGACAATTCAGCTTCCCGCAGCTGGTGTTCGTAGCTACTAAGAGACTATATACCTAGCCTCTTGCCAATGAGACTATAGGCATAGTCTTTTCGATGTATCAAATATGTAGATGTAGGCAGAAAGTAAAGGTCGCCAACGTTTTTGACTCTGAGGTAACAAAACAAGCAAATGTGACCTTCGCACTGAATACTAAGAGCGATGCGTTTGGTTGGAGTCTGAGGTTGGCTATTGACATCGTAGGGGTGAATAGCTTATCGTTCGTATCAAAAAGGAGGTAGACCCAATGCAAGCATACTGTGTGAAGTGCCGTGCCAAAAGGGAAATGAAAGATGCCAAGGCTATAATTATGAAGAACGGTAGGCCGGCAACTCAGGGGGTATGTCCCGTATGTGGAACCAAGATGTTCAGGATAGGAAAGAGTTAAGGCTGATATTGCCAATATCTGTTATTATAATTACTCTAAGATATTCAGAATAACAAGGCAAAGCAGGGAAGTGAGACCGGCACGCACTTGGGGCGGCCAGGCGATAGTCATGGAAGTAGGCAAAGACTTAGGGAGCGTGAAAAACAGGCTCATAAGGCGTTCCAGATGAGGCGGTTGTGAGCCTGTGGTGTTTAAATCAAGGGAATTGTCAATCCAGAGGCGAAGTCTTTGTCGACACTGAGAATGTAGCTTAAGATGGAGAGTCCCCAGTACCTCCGCATCTACTATGCGAGGACAAACTAATGATTCTGGGTAAAACGATTTACACCATAGATTCTCATACGGCAGGCATGCCAACGAGGATAATTGTGGGAGGTATTCCCTATCTTCCCGGGGATACGATGACCCGAAAAGCAGAATATTTTAGAGATAACTTTGATTACATTCGGACTGCCCTTTTCCAAGAACCAAGGGGAATATTAAGAGGAGTAGGCGCATTGATTACTACTCCTGCTAACAGTGGGGCACAGCTGGGTGTTATCTTTATGGATAGCAAATACCAGTTGATACATATGTGTGGCCATGGCAGTATAGGAGTGGTTACAGCAGCCATTGAATTTGGCATGGTAGAGGCGGTTGAGCCTGTTACCACGGTCGTGTTAGATACTCCGGCTGGGCTGGTGACCGGCTATGCCAAGGTGCAGGGTGGCTGTGTTGAATCGGTCTCTATTCACAATGTTCCCTCGTTTTTGTATAAATCAACTGTGATTAATATACCCAATGTGGGCAGTATCCCGGTTGATGTGGCTTTCGGTGGAGAATTCTTTGCTATAGTCGCCGCTAATAATATAGGGGCTAATGTTGATAGAAAGAACGCATCTCAGTTATCTGAGCTAGCAATGACTATCAAGGGTGCGGCTAACTCTCAAATTACGGTGAAGCATCCC
>DAOWJM010000102.1 GCA_030640325.1 Dehalococcoidia bacterium
CCGTTCACCTACGCAGTGGTAAACTTCTTGAAAAAGAAAGAGGCAATTGATACCTATGACTACAAGACAAATTTCAATCCCTTCCGCGTTTCGGATTAGGGATTTTTATCATTGACCAGAAGGAGGCTATCAAGAAGGGATGAACATCCGGGTCTTGGGGGCGCACAACTGTGAATCGCAAAACTCAAAGCTCATCAGCCTATTGATTGATGATGTCCTGGCGATAGATGCCGGTGGGCTTACCTCCAGCCTGTCATTTGAGGCCCAACAAAAAATTAAAGCAATTCTACTCACCCACCAACATTATGACCATGTTAGGGACATCCCGACTATAGCTATGAACTTTTACCTTCGCAATGCCACAATCAACGTTTACTCTATTCAATCAGTATATGATGCCCTCGCCACTCATCTGCTGGATGAAGAGCTTTATCCCAATTTCCTGCAAAAGCCTCTGCAGAATCCCACGATTAGGTTTACCATAATAGAGTCAGGTAAGCTCCTGCAGATTGAAGGCTATAATATCTTGGCTGTCCCGGTAAATCACGGCATCCCTACCGTTGGCTACCAGGTCGCCTCTCCAGATGGTAAGGCTGTATTCTATACTGGGGATACCGGTCCGGGCTTGGCTGACTGCTGGCAGCGTATCTCGCCCCAACTACTCATTGCCGAGGTTACTGCGCCAGATAAATATAAAGAGGGGGCGGTGAAGTCAGGGCATCTCACGCCGAGTCTCTTAAAGCAGGAACTAACCAGCTTCCGGGAACTCAATGACTACATCCCCCAGGTAGTGGTGGTTCACATGAGCCCTCATCTTGAGAAGGAGATAGAGGCTGAAATAGCGGCGGTAGGCAAGGCACTGGGTAGTTTAATCACCCTTGCCTATGAGGGGATGCAACTCAACCTGTAAAGCGGATTCCCAGGAAAATCGAAGATTTTTCTGGGTGCTTAACTGGGGTCCCCGAAAATCTTGATTTTTGGGGTAATTAAAGGGGGTGAGGTCGATAAACGCCCTGAAGTTCGTAGTTGACAGCAATGTGGGGAAGCTAGCCAAGTGGTTGAGAATAATGGGCTATGATACCCGATTCTTCGACGGCAGTGATGATTCCCATTTGGTTGCTATTGCTCAAGCCGAAGATAGGGTGATATTGACCAGGGATACACAGATTATGGAAAGGCGGGTGGTAACCAGGGGGCAACTCAAAGCTATCCTTATCCAGAGTGATGAACCTGAGCTACAACTGCATCAGGTAATAGACACTTTAGACCTGGAATGCCGGTTTAGACCGTTCACTATCTGTCTGGAGTGCAATCAACCTTTGGTGGAGAGGAGTAAAGAGCAGGTGAAAGAGTTGGTGCCACCCTATGTCTTCCAAACCCAAAGCCAGTTTATGGAATGCCCTGCCTGCCACCGCATCTATTGGAGGGGGACCCACTGGCAGGCAATGACCAAGAAACTAAAGAGGTTTATGAAAAGTTGACCATAGTCCATGATATTGTTACACTTCAAATTGATAACATCGGAAACGGAGGAGAGCAATGAAATTTGAAAACATACTGCTGGAAAAGAGGGAGGGGGTGGCAAAGATTATCATTAATAGACCACCCTTAAATATCTTGAATATTGATACCTTAGTGGAAATGAATGAGGCCCTGGCGGAGATAAGGACGGATGATGAGGTAAAGGTGGTGGTAATTACTGGCGCTGGTGATAGAGCCTTTTCTGCTGGGGTAGATGTTGGCGACCATCTGGGCGAGAAGCTACCCAAAATGATAGAGGTATTCAATAAATTATTTATCTCATTAGTAGAAGTGGATAAGCCCACTATTGCCGTAGTCAACGGTATTGCCTTGGGCGGTGGTTGTGAGATAGTGGCTGGCTGCGATATGGCTATCGCCTCAGAAAAGGCACAACTGGGACAGCCGGAGGTTAAGCTGGGGGTATATCCTCCCCCAGCCTCAGTCCTCCTCCCCAGGCTTATGGGCAGACAAAAGGCATTTGAGCTTATTCTATCAGGCGATAGTATCAGTGCTAGGGAAGCGGAGAGGATTGGTCTGGTAAATAAAGCCGTTCCTGAAGAGGAATTTGAAAAGGCAACCGACGAATTTATCAAGCGGTTTACGGCTAATAGTGGGCTAACCCTGACCCAGGCCAGGCGGGCTCTTTATCGTAATTTTGACCTGGAATTTCATCAGGCTATGGAGGCGACCGGGATTGATGCTACCATGGTCATGGCTGGTGAGAATAGTGTTGAGGGGCTGACCGCCTTCTTGGAGAAGAGAAAGCCGGTCTGGATAAGATAGTCTTTATGAAGGGAGATGGATGTGAAAATTCTAACCACAAGCCAGATGCGCCAGTTGGAGGAGAGTTGCGCCCAGACTGGTTTGACCACAGATATGCTTATGGAAAATGCCGGTAAGGCAGTAGCTGAAGAGGTCAGACGAATCCTGGGCGATATCAGCCAGCGGCAGATTCTACTTCTAATCGGACCCGGCAACAACGGTGGGGATGGGTTGGTGGCTGCTCGCCATCTTCATGATTGGGGAGCCAAGGTCATCATCTACTTATATGGACAGAGACCAGCGAGGGACCCAAAGCTTAAGCCGATTCGGGAACGTCGCATCACTCGAGTTGAGGCGCCTAAAGATGAAGACCTGGACAAGCTTGGTGGATTTCTGACATCAGCCGATGCCGTTATTGATGCTCTATTTGGCACTGGCACCGCCCGCCCCTTTGGTGGTCTGCTGATGATGGTATTGGACAAGGTGAGGCGGGCTAGAAAGAAGCGCCCGGGGCTGCGTATCATTGCTCTGGATTTGCCCTCAGGGCTCAACGCTGATACCGGGGCGGTAGACCCTGGCTGTCTCTATGCTGATAACACTATAACCCTGGCGTTTCCCAAGCCAGGCTTGTTCAAATTCCCCGGGGCAGAAAGGGTGGGCGAAATAACTGTGGCTGATATTGGCATGCCCGCTGATTTGGCTGAGAAGGCAGCTTCAGAATATATTCCCAGTGAGTGGGTTAAATCGGTTCTTCCTGAGCGTCCGCCTCAAGCTAATAAAGGCACTTTTGGCAGAGTTCTGGTGGTGGCTGGCTCCATAAATTACATTGGTGCCGCCTATCTGGCTTGCAGCGGTGCTCTGCGAGTTGGGGCAGGTTTGGTAACACTGGCCACAGCTACTAGACTACAGTCTATCCTGGCTTCAAAACTAACCGAGGTAACCTATCTCCCCTTACCTGAATCCCGCCCCGGTCTCCTTTCCCCTGACGCAGCCAGGCTGATATTCCGGCAATTTGACCAGTATAATGTTCTGCTTCTAGGCTGTGGGCTGGGGCAGAGCGAACCGGTAATCAGGGTCATTAGGACTATCCTTCTGGGCAAGTCTAAGCCACCATTGCCATCCTTAGTCCTTGATGCTGATGCGCTCAACACCCTGGCTAATACCCCAGGATGGTGGAATCTGCTAACCACCGATGCCATACTTACCCCTCACCCGGGGGAAATGGCGAGGCTGACAGGGGTGACGGCGGAAGAGGTGCAGGCAGACCGGTTAGGGATTGCTAAAAAAATGGCTGTGGAATGGCATAAAACCATTGTCCTGAAGGGAGCTTATACTGTTATTGCTGCACCAGATGGTCAAACCAAAATTAGCCATATAGCCAATCCCGGGCTGGCATCAGCCGGGACCGGTGATGTGTTAACTGGAGCTATAGCCGGACTGGTGGCACAAGGTCTATCACTTTTTGATGCTGCCGCCTGTGGTGTATACCTCCATGGTATGGCTGGTGAGATGGTTAAGGCTAGGCTAGGCGATGCTGGTATGATTGCTACTGACCTTCTGCCGGAATTGCCTCAAGTTATTAAGCAGTTAAAGGAAAATCAAGATACCCCGATAACTGAATAGGATGCCATGCTATTAGCTATTGATATAGGGAATACTGACACCACCCTGGGCGTTTTTGAGGGCGAGGAGCTTCGTGCTACCTGGCACATGGCTACTAGTATCCACCGTAGGGGTGATGAGTATGGAGCTTTACTGCTTAACCTGCTGCACCAGCAAGGTCTAGACACATCTGATATTAAAGAGATAGCCTTATGCAGTGTTGTCCCACCATTAATATCCACCTTTGGTGAGCTATTTCAACGCTATTTTCATATCTCGCCACTGGTGGTTGGGGCAGGGGTCAAGACCGGGGTACGCATCCGGATGGATAATCCCAGGGAGGTTGGCGCCGACCGCATTGTAAACGCCGCCGCAGCCCATCACCTCTATGGTGGTCCGGTAATTGTCACTGACCTGGGCACAGCTACTACCTTTGATACCGTATCCAAGGAGGGCGACTATCTGGGAGGGGCTATTGCCCCCGGCATAATCACTGCTGCTGAGGCTTTATTTACCCAGGCGGCAATGCTGCCCAGGGTGGAGTTAACTCGCCCCAAGCGTGCTATTGGCACCAATACCATTGCTGCCATGCAATCAGGGATTATCTTCGGCTATGTAGGACTTATTGAGGGCATAGTGGCTCGCATTCAACAGGAATTAGGGGAAAAGGCTAAGGTGGTAGCTACCGGGGGCGTGGCTGAACTCATAGCTAAAGAAACAGCGGTAATTGATGTGGTAAACCCCGACTTGACGCTGATTGGACTAAGGCTAATCTACCTGATGAACCAAGACTGATAAGGAGTTGTTTATTAAGGGTAGATTAAAAGGGCAAAGCCCCAGATACATTGTAGGGAGTTTTAGAGGGACGAAGTCCCTCTTCAGAAAAAATCTTCCCCTTCCCCTTGTCAAGGGGAAGGGGATACAGGGGATGGGGTTGTTAAATTCTAATAAGGGGACAACAGTGCTAACCAACAAAACTGTCATCTTAGGCATAACCGGGAGTATAGCAGCCTACAAGGCAGCAGATATCGCCAGTAAGTTAACTCAAGCCGGGGCTAAGGTTGAGGTGGTTATGACTGACTCAGCTACCAGGTTCATAGCTCCGCTCACCCTCCGTAGCATTACCGGCCGACCGGTGGTAACCGACATGTTTGACTTAGCTTCTCAGCACACCATTGAGCATATAGCTCTCGGTGAAGCGGCTGATATTGTGGTTATTGCCCCCGCTACTGCTTCCCTTATTGCCAAGGTGGCAGCCGGCATCGCTGATGATATGGTTACCTTAACTGTGCTGGCGACCAAAGCCCCAATTATTCTGGCACCGGCGATGAATGTTAACATGTTTGAGAATCCTATCACTCAAGAGAATCTAGCTAAACTTAAAGCCAGAGGCTTTACCATTGTTGACCCTGCCTATGGTCGGTTAGCCTCAGGCAAAATGGGTCGGGGGCGTCTGGCTGATATTGACAAAATCATAGGCACCATCAAGCAAGTATTGGGCAGAAGCGGAGACCTGGCAGGTAAACGCTTGGTGGTTACCGCCGGTGGCACCCGGGAACCCATCGACCCTGTCCGCCATATTGGCAATCGCTCCTCGGGTAAAATGGGTTATGCCATGGCTGAAGCAGCCAGGGATAGAGGGGCAAGCGTAACCCTGATTACTGCCCCCACCTCCCTTCCAGAGCCAGTGGGCATGGAGGTTGTACATATTGAAACCGCTGCCCAGATGAAGGATGCGGTAGCTAGGGCGGTAGCACAAGCTGATGCTCTGATTATGGCTGCTGCTGTAGCCGACTACCAGCCGAAGAGCGTGGCTAAGGCCAAGATTAAGAAGGAGAGCCCCAGCCTGACTCTGGAGCTAGTTAGGACACCGGATATTCTGACTGAGGTCAAGGGTGACTTCCTCAAGGTCGGCTTCGCCGCCGAAAGCCAGGATATAGTAGCCAATGCCAAACAGAAGCTGGAGAAGAAGAAGCTTGACCTCATTGTAGCCAATGATATTACCGATGCCGATAGTGGTTTCGGCGTTGATACCAATAAGGTAACCCTCATTGACCGAAAGGGTAAAGTAGAAGAGCTACCCCTGCTAACTAAAAGAGAAGTAGCTGACAGGATACTGGATAAGGTGGTGGCGATGTTAGCCAAGAAGTAGAAACAAAGTGAGGAGGAGCACATAATGGAGGACAACAAAGATTGGTTTGTAAAAATCGACTCTCGCTTGACGAAGATTGAAAAAACAGTGGAGGATATCCTAACCACAACTAGAAGAGGGCAGAGAACTGCCCGACTCCAATTTATTTTCGGTCTGGGCATAACAGCTATGGCTGTTGGAATGGCATTAGTAGCTGCTACCCCAAATGAAATAACGGGATTATTCCTATTCGGAGTAGGGCTAATTATATCAGTCTTGTCTTTTTTGAAAATTTAGGAGGGGCTTCGTCCCCTCTCTAAAACACCCCCTGAAAAAGGGAACTACAAACGGAGAGTCAAAGAGAGGTATAGCATGGCTCAATGTGAATATTGCGGTCGGAACATAAATTTTCTAAGCAAAAAATACTACGTTTACCCCGCTAAAATGAAAGGTTCTCTAGAAATTACTCAAGCAACGATAATCTGTAAGGATTGTATTAGCAAATATTTAACAGGTTCAGATAAAAGTGAATTTGATAAAAGGTCAAATATTGCCATCCTAATTGTTAAAAAGGACTTCAAAGAAGCTCTAAAAGTATTGGAGTCTGTTTTTGATAAAGAGAACGAGGCCGATTGGTACTCAAAAGGGAATATACTTCTCAATTTGGGAGACGCAGGAGAAGCACTTGAATGTTACGATGAAGCCCTATTTCTGGATACCCACTATATCAAAGCTTGGTATCGCAAGGGTCATGTTTTATTCTGTATGATGAAATTTATGGACAGCGCAAAATGTTTTGAGAATGTCGTTGAGCTAGAAGGTGGAGGAAACACTGGTCGTAAATTAACTGGGTGGGGGTTCCCAGCTTTATTTTGTTGTATGATAGCATGGATTTCTGCGAATAACGAATTAGTAAATAAAGGCAAACCATCAAAAGAGGTGTACGCAACTACTGGCATGTGGGTCGATAAGTGTCATTCTCTCTTAACGAGACCGCTACCAGTATATGAAGATGAACGTGGAAATTTAAAATATGTAACCCTAGTTTCACCAGAATTGAACGAAACTCAATTTGTCGATTATTGCGTTGCTAATTTTCATAAGATTCTGGACGAGATAGAGCCTAGCGTAGTGGCAGAGTTTAAATCATTAGAAGACTTTGAAAAGGAACATTAGTCGCAATTTTAATTTCAGCTTAGGGGGTTAAGCAATTGTAGTTTGGGGGGGCAAAGCCCCCTCTCTAAAAATCCCTCCCCCTCTCCTTGTAAGGAGAGGGGGATACAGGGGGTGAGGTTGGTAATTGGTAGGTGTTCAGCAACTTCGTGTCACCCTGAGTGAAACGAAGGGTCTCAGAAGATTCTTCGCTACGCTCAGAATGACAAGGGGATGCTTGGAATGACAAGAAGATGCTCAGAATGACAGTAAGGTGAATGATTACGTTAATTAGATTGCGAAGGAGTAAGTATGGCACAAACTCCGAATGTTCATTATGAAATGCCCAAAGCCTATGAGCCGGGAAAGGTTGAGCAGAAGTGGTATCAGTTCTGGCTGGAGAAGGGCTACTTCAAGCCAAGGATAGACCCCAAAAAGAAACCCTTTGTCATCATCATGCCCCCGCCCAATGTCACCGGCGAGCTTCATATCGGGCACGCCCTAACCGCCACCCTGGAAGATATTATGACCCGCTGGCATCGGATGAAGGGTGAGCCCACACTATGGCTTCCCGGTGTTGACCACGCTGGTATTGCTGCTCAGGTGGTGGTGGAGCAACTACTGGCTCAAGAAGGGCTAGACCGACATCAGTTGGGCAG
>DAOWJM010000100.1 GCA_030640325.1 Dehalococcoidia bacterium
ACAGATGGTGGGTGCGGAGGAGGTGCCCTACGGGTATTGCACTAATTTTGTGATTAAGGGGCAGGAACTTAACCCGGATAAGCTTAGGAAGAGGCTGGAAAAGAGAGGGCAATCTGTGATTGTAGTTGGTGATGACTCAGCAATCAGGGTTCATATTCATACCCTAGACCCTGGTGATGTTATGAGCTACGTTATTCCCCTGGGCACTTTGCACCAGATTAACATACGCAATATGGACGAGCAGTACCGCGACTTCCTGGAGATGCAGAAGGAGAGGATGCCAGAGGTTGACATAGCTATTGTGGCTGTGGTTGCTGGGGATGGTCTATCTAATGTTTTTACCAGTTTGGGAGTAACAGCTATTGTGCCCGGTGGGCAGACAATGAATCCCAGCACCAAGGATTTGCTCCAGGCTGTGGACTTAGTAGTTTCGGAGAAGGTTGTTATTTTGCCTAATAACAAAAATATAGTGCTCACCGCCAATCAAGTCCAGTCTTTGACCACCAAGACAATTGAGGTGGTGCCCACCAAAACAATTCCACAGGGGGTAGCTGCCCTTTTAGCCTTTGATTATGAGGCTGACATGGAAACAAACACTCAGAATATGAACAGGGCGAAATCAGCAGTAAAGTCTATTGAAGTTACCCGGGCTATACGCTCAACCCGGCTGGGTGGATTGGACATCAAGAAGAAACAGGCAATCGGCTTTCTGGATGGAGACTTGGTAGCCGTGGGTGATAGGACAGATGCTGTTCTTAATGAGGTGCTAAGCAGGATGAATCTGGATGAGGCTGAGGTGATTACCGTCTACCACGGGGCTGATACCAAACCGGCTGAGGCAGAGCAGGTCGCCACCACTATCCATCAACAACACCCCCAACTTCAGGTTGAGGTAGTTCAAGGCGGTCAGCCTCACTATAACTATATTGTTTCTGTGGAGTAAATGGGAGGGTTCTATTATGACAGTTAAAATTGTCACCGATAGTCTAGGTGACATACCCCCCGAGGTAGCTGAAGAGCTGGGAATTACCGTAATCCCGATAACTGTTCTCTTTGGCACCAAGAGTTATCGCGATGGCATTGACCTGACTACCGACCAGTTCTACCATAAGCTAATACACAGCAAAATTTTACCCACGACGACAATCCCAGCCCTTAGCGTGTTCGTTCAGACTTATGATAGGCTAGCTGAAGAGACGGATGAAATCGCTGTCATCACTAATTCCCATAAGCTCAGCGCCAGCTATGAGGCCACGTTGCAAGCTGTCGAGCTGATGAAACGGAAATGCCGAGTAGAGGTGGTTGATTCGCTATGGGCGGTTATGGCACAGGGATTGATAGTTATTGCTGCTGCCAAGGCAGCTAACGCTGGGGCTAGCCTTGATGAGGTGGTGGCTCTAGCTCGTAAGAATATCCCCCGGGCGGATGTTCGTATGGCTTTTGACACCATGGAATATCTCGAAGAGGGTGGGCGCATTGGCAAGGCACGTGCCTTTCTGGGGTCAAAGCTTAAGGTAACCCCTATTCTTGGCATAAAGGATGGCGAGGTTTTCCCCTTTGCCAGGGAGCACTCTCGGGCTAAGGCGCTCGACTACTTATATAACTTTGCTTCCAGCTTTTCCCACATTGACGAGATAGCAGTTGAGCATGCCACTACCCCTGATGAAGCCGAGATGCTAATTGAGCGGCTCAGCGCTAAATTTCCTAAAGAGCGTATCTATCGGTCAAAGGTGAGCCCGGTAATAGGGGCGCATGTTGGTCCCCGGGTTCTGGGGGTAGCTGTGCTGGGGGACAGGGACTAGCTATGACAGTCAAGATTGTTACCGATAGCGTCGCTGATTTGCCACCTCAGGTGGTTGAG
Source organism: Dehalococcoidia bacterium (assembly GCA_030640325.1). Classification (GTDB taxonomy): domain Bacteria; phylum Chloroflexota; class Dehalococcoidia; order Dehalococcoidales; family BS750m-G39; genus DAOWJM01. The sequence continues at coordinate 1,862 of DAOWJM010000100.1, forward strand.
GAGCTGGGAATTACCGTAATTCCACTAAATGTTCGCTTTGGCACTGAGGTCTACCGGGACGGCATTGACCTCACTGCTGAGGAATTCTACGATAAGCTACAGCATGGCAAAGACCTGCCGGTTACTTCAGTGCCAACGCCTGCATCCTTTGCTGAGGCATATGATAAGCTGGCTGAGGAGACGGATGAAATCCTGGTCATTATTGTTTCCGCCAAGCTCAGCGCTACCTATGAGGTGGCGTTACAAAGTATAGGGCTGATGAAGAGGAAATGCCGGGTAGAGGTAGTTGATTCGCAGTGGGCGGTTATGGCGGAGGGATTTGTAGTTATGACTGCGGCTAAGGCAGCAAACGCTGGAGTTAGCTTGGATGAGGCGATAGCTCTAACCCGAAAGAATATTCCTCGGGTAGAGTTTCATGCTGCTTTTGATACCCTGGATTATCTCAGGAGAGGTGGGCGTATCGGCAGGGCGCAGGCTTTGCTGGGGTCAGTGCTAAAGATAAACCCCATTATAACCATAAAGGATGGCGTGGTTGAGCCTGCTGGCAGAACCCGCTCTCGGGCTAAGGCGCTCGACTATTTATATAACTTTGCTATGAGCTATTCCTATATTGAGGAGA
>DAOWJM010000117.1 GCA_030640325.1 Dehalococcoidia bacterium
ATGTGGGAGGCTCTGGAGAAGACCAGACAATTTGGCTTTGGCGATGAGGTAAAGAGGCGCATCATGCTGGGCACCTATGCCCTTTCCGCCGGCTATTACGATGCCTGGTATCTCAAAGCTCAGAAGGTTCGCACCCTGATAAGGCGGGAGTTTGACCAGGCGTTTGAGAAGTTTGATGCCCTGGTGACCCCCACCTCACCTACCGTCCCGTTTAAAATCGGGGAGAAGGTGGATGACCCACTCCAGATGTATTTGAGCGATGTCTGCACCCTGCCGATAAATATCGCCGGACTGCCAGCTATTTCTATTCCCGCTGGCTTTGGCGATGGGCTGCCGATAGGGATGCAGATTATTGGCAAGCCATTTAGTGAGGAAACGATTTTGAAGATTGCGTATGCCTATGAGCAGGCGACGGAGTGGCATAAGAGGAGGGCGGGGATATAAGCTGGAGGGGGCATCATCGGTACGATATCAAAATGGTTCACTACTTAATTGAGTTTAGATTTCATGGGTATGCTAAAAAGCATGCAAAGAGCTTAATCCATGAAGTTGCAAGAAAATTTAGAGTTAGGGGTGTTATAAAAAACCGAGCAGTACCTCACATTACTCTCTTTGGCCCATTTACTACTAGGCACGAGGAGAAGATGGTTTCTGAAGTAGTAAATGTTGGAAGAGAATTTTCTTTGGTTCCATTCATAGTTAAAGGTTTTAACTATTTTGATAAGGAACACAAAGTTATTTATATTGATATAGACCCCTCGACAAAACTGAGAGAATTACGGCGGGAGCTAGCACAAAGATTAAGTAAGATTTCTGACTCACAGCAGTGGGACAACAAAGAGCAGTTTCAATTTCATTCAACAGTTGCATTTAGGGATATCGATAGGAAATTCTTAAAAATCTGGGAATATATAAAGGAAAAGGAAGAACCAAATATCAAACAGCATCTTCTAAGAATCACAATTCTAAAAGGAAAAAGAATACTCTATGAATACGACCTGATTCTCAAAAAACTGCTAAATCGCAGGCAAGCGTTAAGCAGGTATTGGTTTAATAAGACGATAAAGAATTATAAGGACTGCCTAGAGTTTGAGTTATGAGAGTTTTAGAGAGGCGAAGCCTCTCTTATACAACTACTTCCCCCCGCCTAGGCGGGGGGATAAAGGGGGAGGGTTACCTTAATATAAGCTGTGTTGTCTCTTGAGATTGCTTCGGCACTTTGTGCCTCGCAATGACAGGCGGGGAATTACGCTCCTCACAATGACATTAGGCTAGTCTGAAGGAGAGAGGGTTGGATAATCTTAAAGTTAATTGCTATTCAGGGCATACTTATGCCGAAAGACCTAGGTCTTTCCTATGGGAAGGGATAGAATATGAGGTGGAGGAGATAGAAAAAGAATGGCAGGAGCCGGGGGAGAGGCACTTCCAGGTCAGAACTAAGGATAACAAACTGTTCAAGCTCTGCTATAATGAGACACAAGAGCAGTGGTCGCTAACTGAGCTAATAAGGAGTTAGAGAGGAAGCACTGTCCAGGATGAAGCGGTTTGTGGCTAAACCCCCTAAATAAGCCCCATCTTTTGCTTAACCTCAGTGAGGGTCTCCCTGGCAATAACCTGGGCTCGGTTTGCACCGTCAGCCAGAACATCTTTTACATACTGAGGTTTAGCGGCAAGGGCTGCCCGCCGTTCCCGGAAGGGCTCAAGGGCGGAATTAATCTTTTGGGCTAGAAGCGTTTTGCAGTCAACACAGCCAATCTCGGCTGAGCGACACTGGACAGCTAGAGCATCCAACTGCGAGGGATTAAAATACCCCTGTAGGCGGTAAATATTGCATATCTCGGGGTGCCCAGGGTCATTGCGGTATTGGCGGGCGGGGTCGGTAACCGCCGTCATCACACGCTCTATAGTCTCCTCAGGCGAAAGGGCTATCTCAATATCGTTGCCCAGTTGCTTGCTCATCTTCTCTTTACCATCCAACCCCAAAACCATGGGAAAGGAGGTAAGCTTTGCCTGAGGCTCAGGGAAGGTATCACCAAACAGGTTATTAAAGCGGCGAGCAATCGCCCTGGCCATCTCTAAATGAGGCAACTGGTCTTCGCCTACAGGTACAACCTCAGCCTTATAAATCACAATATCGGCGGTCATTAGCACCGGGTAGCCCACCAGCCCATAGTTTACGTTATAAGGTTGGATTTTCACCTTCTCTTTAAAGGTGGGCATACGCAGCAGCCAGCCCAGGGGGGTAACCATACCAAGTAGTGTGTATAGCTGCATTACCTCAGGGACATGGGACTGGACAAAAAGGATGCTCTTCTGAGGGTCAAGACCAGCCGCCAGCCAGTCAAGCATCATCTCATATATATCTGTTTGCAAGCTACTGGTATCTTCCAATGTGGTGAGAGCGTGGACATCAACGCTGCAATAGATGCAATCATACTCGTCCTGAAGGCTCACCCAATTTTGTAGGGCTCCCAGATAATTTCCCAGGTGCTGCCTGCCGGTGGGACGAGCCCCAGAAAAAATACGACGCTTCATTTAAGCCTCCTCAAAGGCAAAGTGTAGCACAAAAGCTGATGTATCAACAAGGCGAAGTTGACTAACCAGATGTTGGGCTTATAATAACAGAAGTAATTTAGGGGGTAAAAATGATTAGAAGCCTGGGCGGCAAGACACCTAAGATAGCTGAATCAGCCTTTGTCAGTGAAGCAGCCTATGTTATTGGTGATGTAGAAATTGGTGACAACTCAAGCGTCTGGCCGGGGGCGGTAATCAGAGCCGACTTTGGCAGCATAAAGATTGGCAGCAATACCGCTATAGAAGATAACTGCGTTATTCACTCCGGGACGCCTTCCGCTCACATTGGGGATGTCACCATTGGAGATGAAGTGCAAATTGGGCACGGGGCGGTGATTAACTGCCGCCGAATCGGCAACAACGTTCTCATCGGCATGAATGCTACCATACTGCACGACGCTGAAATCGGGGATTTCTGCATAATTGGGGCCGGCTGTTTAGTTAGCCAGGGGATGCAAATACCGGATAAGTCGTTTGTTGTTGGGGTTCCCGGAAAAATCAAGGGGAAGATATCAGCCGAGCAATTATGGTGGGTAGAGAAAGCACCGCAAATCTATGCTGAGTTAGTCAAGCAATATAAGGAGCAAGGGCTTTAGCTAGTTTATGCTTTACATTCTCTCCGGGGCTGTCATCCCCATAAGGTGGAGAGTTCTAGCCAGCGCAATCTTGGCTGCCTCCACCAGTTTGAGCCGAGCCTTGGTCAATGCCTCATCTGGCGAGACGACGCGGCACTGCTTATAAAAGCTATGAAACACGGTAGCCAAATCCTGGGCATAATAGGCGAGGTGGTGGGGCTCCAGGGTATGGGCTACCACCTCAACCATCTCGGGTAAAAGCAGCATCTTCCGGATTAAGGTCAGCTCAGGCTCGGTGGCCAGCAAGGAAACATCCCCATCGGCATAGCTAATCTTCCTCTGCTGAGCCAGGCGAAGGATGCTGGCAATACGAGCATGAGCATACTGGATATAGTAGACAGGGTTATCGGCTGACTGTTTCTTGGCTAATTCCAAATCAAAGTCCATTTGACTATCGGCGGAGCGAGAGGCAAAGAAGAAGCGGCAGGC
>DAOWJM010000037.1 GCA_030640325.1 Dehalococcoidia bacterium
GGTTCATCTCCTCCATAATCCTCATGTCCACCGAGGTAGTGTGAGTGCGCAGTAGCATGGGTCTTTCCCCACTCTCGTTTTTATAATCAACCCAAAGTGTAGCCATGGTATCGCGAGCCGGGTGGTGCTTGGGGATGTTCAATGCCTCAAAATTGTAATAATCCCACTCCACCTCTGGTCCCCCCACCACTTGAAAACCCATAGAGACAAATATATCACATATTTCATGCAGGGTTTGGGTGATAGGATGCAAACGACCTACAGGAAAAGGACGACCGGGCAGGGTAATATCAATATGCTCTTCCTCGATGGTGGTTACCAGCTGCGTCTCCCGAAGAACCTGCCCTTTTTGCTTCAAGCTATCCTCTAATTTGGCTTTAACCTCGTTGGCAAAAGCGCCAACCCCCTTCCTCTCCTCCAGAGGTAATGTAGCCAGACTGCGCAAAATCCTGGTTAGCCCGCTCTTCTTACCTAGATAGCGAACTCGCCACGCCTCCAGTTCCTTGACGTGGTCTATGCCTTCTAATTCCTGCAAGGCGCTCGATTTTAGTTCCTCAAGCTGGTTTAACATCTTCCTATCTTTGGGCAGATTATAGGTTATCAGCAACAGTTGGGTCAAGGAAATAGAGTGAAATTGTTTATCAACCTCACCCCCTGTATCCCCCTCTCCACTCTTGGAGAGGGGGATGATATTAAAAAGAGGGGCTTCGCCCCTCTTGGACTCTCTATCCTCTGGAGTGTTTAAGCGGGGCGTCAGCCCCAAAGGGAGGGTGGGTGGGAAGAAAGAGCTAATTTAAAAACAGGAAAGGGGTCAGGGTGATAGATTACTAGATAATCTCTAGAGAATGGATAAAATAGTTCCCGGAAATTAAAGGGGATAGGGTCACCTAAATAATATTTTAGTCCTGGACTTTGCCTTTAGCTATGGTTACCAGATTAGCGAAAGCCTCAGGCTCCCTGACTGCCATATCGGCTAGCATCTTGCGGTTGATTTCAACCCCTGACTTCTTTAAACCACTGATAAACTGGCTGTAGGTAAGACCCTGGGCTCTACTGGCAGCACTGACCCGTAGAATCCACAGTCGCCTCATATCACCCTTCCGCTCCCGACGGTGACGGTAAGCATAGCTCAATGCCTTAAGCATAGACTCATGAGCTCGTTTATAAAGGGAGTGCCTAGTTGCCCTATGCCCCTTGGTCAGAGCTAATACCTTCTTATGGCGGCGGTGAGTGGTTACACCTCTCTTTACTCTGGGCAAAATATCCCCCTATTTATTTCACCCCGTAGGGTAAAAGCCTTTTTATCCGAGCCCTATCACTGGGACTTATCGGTATAGTCTCATCATAAAGGCGCTTGGTCCGCTTCGCTTTTCGGCGACGCAAATGGCTTTTGCCACCCTTGACTCGCATAATTTTGCCGCTACCCGTGATATGGAAGCGGCTCTTTGCCCCTTTATGGGTTTTGATTTTCGGCACTCTAAGACCCTTTTACTTCCTCACTTGTTTTGGTCTTCTGGGTAACTGCCGGCGAGAGGATTACGGTCATACTCCTCCCCTCTATCACCGGTTGCCTGGCAATAGAAGCCGCCCCCTGCAACGATTCTGACATCCTCTGAAGTAACCTCCAGCCAATCTCAGGGTGTGTGATTTCACGCCCCCTGAACCTCACCGTCACCTTAACCTTGTCCCCACCACCCAGCAGTTTCCTGACTGACCTAATCTTAGACTCAAAATCATGATTATCAATCTTAGGTCGTAACCTGACCTCCCTCAAAAGTGAAACCCTCTGGCTTCTCCTAAGCTCACGCTCTTTCTTAGCCTGCTCATATTTATACTTCCCATAATCAAGCAGACGGCATACCGGGGGTACTGCGGTAGGAGCTACCTCAACCAAATCAAGATTATGCTTCCTCGCCGTCTCCAGCGCTTGGCTCAAAGGCATAATCCCTAACTGCTCCCCCTTCTCCCCCACCAAACGAATCTCTCTAGCTCTAATGCCCAGGTTAACTCGCAGCGGCTTAACTATATCCTATTTACCTCCCCCAAACCCTTGCTATGTTATGGGCAAAAACTATAGCATAACACCTTATACTAGTCAAGTTATAACCTCAATTCCTTTACCCTGTTTACTATAGCCTCCCTAATGCTTTCTTTAAAGCCATCAAAGGGCAGGGAAGCCAGTTGCTCCCCGCTGCGCAAACGGACGGAAACGGTGGATTCCGCTACCTCCCTGTCACCCACAACAAGCATGTATGGTATCTTATCAAGCTGCGCTTGCCGAATCTTGAGGTTTACTGTTTCTGAGCGAGCATCAACCACCACCCGCACCCCCTCACCTTTAAGCTCATCCTCCAGCTTACGAGCATAATCCAGGTGGCGGTCCGCCACTGGAATCACCATCGCCTGAACTGGCGCCAGCCATACCGGGAAGGCACCACCATAGTGCTCAATCAGTGAGGCGAGAAAGCGTTCCATACTCCCCAGCACAGTGCGATGCACCATAGCTACCAAATGCTCCTGACCATCCTCACCAATATAGGCAACATCAAAGCGCTGGGGAAGGTTAAAATCAACTTGAATAGTGGGACCCTGCCACCCCCTGCCTTGAGCATCCTCAAACTTAATATCTATTTTAGGTCCGTAAAACACACCCTCCCCGGGGTCTATATTATAGGCAAGCTTTTGCCGAACCAAAGCCCGGCTCAAGGTCTCAGTAGCCTCATCCCAAGCCTGGATAGTGCCGGCATAGCTTTCAGGTCGGGTGGAAAGTAATACCTGATAATTGGTGAAGCCAAAGGTATCTACCATGAACAGGGCTAAGTCCAGTACCCCCACTACCTCATCCTCTAACTGGTCAAAGCGGCAAAAGATATGGGCATCATCCTGAGTAAAGCCTCTGACCCGGGACAGACCGTGCAGCACCCCAGAGCGCTCGTAGCGATACACCGTGCCCAGCTCAGCATAACGCAGCGGTAGCTCTCGGTAACTACGCTGGCTTGTCTTATAAATCAGGATATGTCCCAGGCAATTCATTGGTTTGATAATATACTCCTGCCCCTCCACCTCCATAGGGCTATACAGGTAATCGCGATAAAACTCCCAATGACCACTGGTCTTCCATAAATCCAATTTAGCGATATGGGGAGTATATATAAGGTCATAGCCACGCTTAATATGCTCATCCTTCCAGAAATCTTCAATGACACGGCGTATCCCTGCCCCTTTAGGGTGCCAGTGAACCAGCCCCGGACCAGCCTCCTCATGGATGCTAAATAGGTCAAGCTCCCTACCTAATTTCCTGTGGTCGCGTTTTGCCGCCTCGTCAAGTTTCCTGAGATACTCCGCCAAAGCCTCCTCAGTGTCAAAAGCCACGCCATATACCCGCTGTAACATAGGACGATGTTCATCACCCCGCCAGTAGGCACCAGCAATACTGACCAGCTTGAAAGCCTTTATCTCCCCGGCAGAACTGACATGGGGTCCACGACACAAATCCAGGAATGAACCCTGCCGATACAAGCCGACCTTCTCATCGGGGATTTCATCAATTAACTCCAGCTTATAGGGCTGGGCAGCAAATAGCGCTCGGGCCTCTCCCTTGGTTGCCTCCTGGCCGATAAAAGGGACATTGGAAGCGATTATCTCCCTCATCTTAGCCTCAATGAGTGGCAAATCATCTGGGGTCAACGAGCGAGGTAACTCAAAGTCATAGTAAAAGCCATTTTCAATAGCTGGACCAATACCAAACTTGACATCAGGGAATATAGACTGAACCGCCTCCGCCAGAACATGAGCTGCGGAATGTCGCACTATCTCCAGCTTTTCACCCTCAGTTGCCCTCTGCTGTTTATCAGAAACCATAGTCAAAATCCTGCCACCCGTTAAATGAAAGCTGTTTGATTATATCAGCTACGAGCTATATGTGCAATTGGTTTGAGTTGCCAGGCTCGGTGGCAAAACACTATAATGCTTAAGATGCCCACGTTAAAGCAAACCTTCCCCATCCTAGCTCTATCCACTTTCTCCGCCATGCTAGGAATTGGCATAATAGTTCCACTCTTGCCTCTTTACGCTGAGAACATGGGAGCTACCGGAATTTGGCTAGGTATAATCTTTGCTGGTTACTCTGTTTCCCGAGCTATATTTATGCCTATTATAGGCAGGCTCTCCGACAGCAGTGGACGAAAGCTGTTCATCTGCATCGGTCTTCTTATTTACGCCATCATGTCGCTAGGCTATATATGGGCAGATAATGTTTCACAGCTAACCTTAGTTCGCCTAATTCATGGTGCCGCTTCTGGTATGATTATCCCCATCGCCCAGGCTTATGTCGGTGATATCTCCCCAGAGGGTGAAGAGGGGAAATGGATGGGCTACTTTAATGCCGCCTTTCTCAGTGGCATTGGCTTCGGTCCCTTGATGGGTGGAGCATTAACCGACCACTTTGGGATGAATATTGCCTTCTTCACTATGGGTGTTCTTAATCTGCTGGCTTTCCTGATGGCTGTTCTCTTCCTCCCCGAAATCAGCCGCAGAAAAATGGCAACAAGTGCTCATCTATCTTTTAGAAAGATGAGCAAAAGCGGCATGGTCAAAGGTCTTTTCAGTTTCCGAGTATCACTTTCTCTAGGAATGGGAACCTTTGCTTGCTTCCTACCTATCTTCGCCGCCGTATATATTGGCTTGAGCCCAACTCTCATAGGGGTTTTGGTAGCAGTTAATATCCTACTGATGTCATTACTTGGGGCTGCTATGGGTAAAATTGCCGACAGATTCAATAGGAGAGTCCTGGTAGCCCTGGGCAGCCTTATCAACCTCACCTTCCTGGCTCTGGTTCCACTAGGAGGCAACTTCTGGCAGCTATTGGGGATATGTGCTCTTGGTGGTCTTGGTGGTGCCATTGCTATGCCCGCCGCCTCAGCCCTGACTGTAGAGGAGGGCAGAAGGTTCGGCATGGGCTTAACCATGAGCATGTTTACTATGGCGATGAGCATAGGTTTTGCTATAGGACCACTTTTAGGCGGGGCAATAGTGGATTTCGGAAATATCAACTCAGTATTTTACTTCGCAGCAGCTATGGGACTTGTCGGAACCGGCTTATTTGTCTGGTTTACCAGATAAAACCTAACCGACCACCTGTTTACCTGCGTTATCAATCAGGTGGTTTACTACCGCATAAGACCGGGCAGGAACAGTACGATTTGAGGAAAAGCTACCAATATAATCAAGGAAATTATACAAGCGGCAAGATAGAAACTCACACCCTTGAAGATAGTCTCAAGAGGTACATCTGGAACCAACCCCTTGACCACATACACATTTACACCCACTGGCGGGGTAATCGCCCCCATGGTTGTTGCCATCATTAATATTATCCCAGTCCATATGGGGTCGTAACCCAGGGCTATAAGTAGTGGGAAGAAGATAGGGATGGTGACTACCAGAAATCCCAGGGCATCCATAAGGCAGCCACCGATAATATAGATGAGTAATACTATTGCCAAAATACCAACATGGGGTATGGGTAGGGCAGATGCCCAATCTGCCAAGAAAAAGGGGAGCCTGGTTGCCGTCAAGAAGCGACCAAAAATCACCGCCCCGGTAACCAGAACCATGACCATGCACGATGTCCGCAATGTTTCCGTAATGGATTTAGTAAATCTTTGCCAGGTAAGCTCCCTCCTGGCTAGGGCAATAATTATAGCACCAAAGGCGCCAGCAGCGCCGGCTTCGGTAGGGGTAAACCAGCCAGCATAGAGACCGCCTAACACCAGAGCAAATAAAGCCAGCACTTCCAGGACTCCGGGGAAAGCTGCTATCTTCTCCTTAAAGCTCGTCTTTTCCCCGGCAGGACCAAAGTGAGGCTTCCACCGGCAAAGAACATAAATGGTAATCAGAAACAAGACACCCAGAAGGATGCCAGGTAAAATGCCACCAAAGAAGAGCTTGATTATGGATTGTTCGGTCTGCAACCCGATAACGATAAGGACGACACTGGGGGGGATAACCACACCCAGGGTGCCACCGGTGGCAACAGTGCTGGTACTCAATAATGGGTCATAACCATACTTTTTCATCTGGGGTAAAGCTACTGTGCCCATAGTAGCCGCCGTAGCCGTATTGGAGCCACAGATAGCAGCAAAAAACTCATCAGCCACTATAGTAGCCATAGCTATGCCGCCTCGCAGTTGCCCCACCCACTTATATGCCGTATCATAAAGCCTGACACTTATCCCCGAATTGAAGCAGATAAAACCCATAAAGATAAACAGGGGGATGACCGTCAGACCATAAGTCGAGAACCGTCCCCAGATATCTGTGGCTAGTATGTGAAACGCTGCATCAGGTGAAATAAAATAGCTCATGCCAAGAAAGCCAGCCAGAGCCATAGCGAAGCCAACCGGCATTCGCAGGAACATAAACACCAGCATAACTACTATGCCGATAATGGCAACTATATTGGGGCTCATCTCTTCACCGCCTGAGCCATTGACTTCAAGAAATCAAGTAGCAGCACCAAACAGAGAAAGGCACAGCCAAGGGCTACTGCATAGATGAGGGGGAAGAAAGTTATCTTAAGTGTTGCCGATACCAAACCAATTTCCCAAACGCGGCTAGCCAGCTCTGTAATTCGCCAGGCTACAAGCACAAATAGAGCCATACTCATAAAGGACATAATAGCATCAATAATTACCTGAGCCCGCTGCCGAAGTCGGATGACGAATATGTCTACGGCAACATGGCCGCGATTAATCTGAGTATAGCCTAGGGCAAAGGCAGCCACCAGCGCCGCCAGCCAGCCAACAACTTCAGCAGTAGAGCCAAAGGGCACGTAGACAGCACGCAAAAGCATGTTGCCCACAGTGAGGAGCATCATTGCCACCAAGGCACCGCCGGCTACCCAGTTGACCCATTTATTCAAAGCATTGCTAATCTTTTCTAAATGAGTCACTTTCATACCTCAAACATTACTAGAGGGTACCCGCAGCCAAAAAGCTATTGGGCACCCTCTATCAGCCTAGAAGTTACACAGAACCTAGGGCTATGTGCCTTATTTAGTCTTTATTCGCTGTACAGCTCCATAAGCTCATACAATCTATCTATGAACTCTTGCCCTGGGAGCCCTTTAGCTGCCGTATCAGCCAGATAACCATCAACTAGAGGCTCAAGAGCTTCATCCCACTTTGCCTTCTCTTCTGGGGAAAGGGTGAGCATTTGAAAACCGTGTTCATCTATTGCCCACTGGAGGGACTCATCAATATGTGCATCCATGGCAACCTCACCGGTCCA
>DAOWJM010000094.1 GCA_030640325.1 Dehalococcoidia bacterium
TCCTGGTTATACTGAGTGAATACCAGGTTCCAAATCTCGGAAAAGCGACCACAGTCACAATTTGGAGCGCAAGAAGGCTTCCCGCAGCCAAACTCTTCCCCAAAGTCATAGTGGATTTCGCTACATGGTCCACAGGGTCCAGAATCGCCGGCTGGTCCCCAGAAGTTATCCTCCTCGCCAAACCTCAAGAGCCTTTCCTCAGGGACACCTACTTCCCGCCAGTAGCCAAAAGATTCATCGTCGTCAAGGAAGATAGTTATCCACAGCCGCTGTGGTGGAAGTCCCAGGCGCTGAGTAACAAACTCCCATGCCCAGTCGATAGCCTCCCGCTTAAAGTAGTCGCCGATGCTGAAGTTGCCCAGCATCTCAAAAAAGGTGAGGTGGCCAGGGTCGCCCACCGATTCAATATCAGTGGTGCGAAAGCACTTCTGACACGATGCCAGGCGGGGGCTAGGCGGCAATGCTTCCCCTAAGAAGTAAGGCTTAAACTGCACCATGCCAGCACTGGTGAGCAGTAGAGTGGGGTCGCCCCGAGGTATCAAAGAGGAGCTGGGAATAACTTTATGCCCCCTCTGCTCAAAGAAGCTCAAAAACGCTGCCCGAACTTCATCATTAGTCACTTATTGCTCTCCACACATAGCAACAATTACTTACCTACGATTTTAGTTTAACACATGCTGGCTGTCAATGAGAGGAGAAAATAAAGGAAGGTTGATAAATAGGAACACTATTTAGCGGGGTTGACCATAGGCAAAGACAGCAGCACCCAGCACCCCAGCACTATCACCAAGCTGGGCAGAAACTATACGCACCGCCCGAGCCGATAGTTGAAAAGCCCTCTCCTTCACCACCTGCCTAGCCGGCTCGAGCAAAAGGTCGCCCATTTGTGCCACTCCTCCACCAACGATAATCATCTCTGGATTAAAGATATTAACCAGGTTCACCATGCCTACCCCCAGATAGGTTGCCGCTTTAGAGATAACCTCTAAGGCTAGAGAATCCCCACCCTGAGCCGCTACCCCAACCTTTTCGGCAGTGATATTCTCTATTTTACCCTCCACCATCTCAGTGAGAGAGGACTCTTCCCCTTGACTGATTCGCCTTATTGCTTCTCTAGCCACTGCGGTACCAGAGGCTAGTATTTCTAAACAGCCGATATTACCACAGCTACACCTTGGCCCATTAACGTCAATGGTCATATGTCCTATCTCTCCGGCACTTCCCCTCAGTCCCGAATATAACCTGCCATTGATGATAATACCACCGCCAATGCCAGTGCTTACCGTAAGGTAGATAAGATTATTTACCCCCCTCCCAGCGCCAAAGTGATGTTCACCTAAAGCAGCAGCATTAGCATCATTGATTAGAAAGGTATTTACTCCATGCTTTCTTTTCACAATGTCTCTCAATGGGATATCATGCCAGCCGGGAAGGTTGGGGGATGAGGTTACCACTCCCTGGTCAAAGTCTATGGCTCCAGCGGCAGCAATGCTTATGCTGTCCAATTGAGACGAGTCCATATTTCTTACCCTGAGGAGATGGTCTATAGCCGAGAGAATTCTACCTATTACCGACTCCGCTCCCTCACCAGCCAAGGTGGGAAAGTATTCCTTAGCCATCACCTGACCTTGATGGGGAACAATGGCGGCAATTATTTTAGTGCCACCCAGGTCTATGGCTAAAACCGGTAGTTCATGCTTTTGTTGCATGCTAAAGACCACTTTATCCCATTCCGGTCAATTTGTCGAGATTGGCTTCAGCCCGGATTAGCCATTTGACAGGACGCTCATCGCTTGCTAAATTTAGCCTGTGCCATATGTCTTTGATAACCTGAATTTGATTGTGGGAGCTCTCAGGCGCTCACCCTTTGGGCTAATCACTGATTTTGATGGCACTATAAGTGAGACTGCCCCCACTCCCCAACAAGCTGAAGTTTCCCCGCTATGCCGCCAATATCTTTCCGCCCTCTGTAATCAGCTGGCTCTGGTAGCTGCTATCTCAGGGAGACCGGCTATCGAAGTCAGGGATATGGTGAAAATCGATGGCATGGTCTACATTGGCAACCACGGACTGGAGCGATGGAGCGGAGGGCTATCCGAGTTCCCAAGAGAAGCTCAAAATTACTTTGAAGTAGTCAAGGCAGCGATTGAGGAATTAACCCCGCTGCTTTCTATAGAAGGCATTAGCATTCAGGATAAGGGAATAACGGCTACTATTCACTACCGTCTCTGCCCTGAA
>DAOWJM010000145.1 GCA_030640325.1 Dehalococcoidia bacterium
ACCGAACCAGAGGTGATTGAGATAGTTAGAGCTGAGATTGAGCTGCCCAGCGTCCGCTTTGAGATGAGGGAGGACATCGCTTACATCAATGTCACCTATTTCTCTGAGCGCACCGATGAGGAGCTATCACCGGTGCTGGAGAGTATAGCCCAGCAAGCGGCTGTCGGCATCATCCTTGACCTGCGCGGCAATGCCGGTGGCTTACTGGAAACAGTGATTGATGTAGCTGGCTTCTTCCTGAAGGAGGGCGTGGTGGTCGATGTGGTGGATAATGAAGGAAAGCATACTGCTTCCTCAGTCAAGCCCAGCGAAATAGCCACCGACTTGCCTTTGGTTGTTCTGGTAGATAGCTATAGTGCTAGCGGCAGTGAGGTGCTGGCTGGAGCCCTGCAAGATTACGGTCGCGCCACCATTGCTGGCACCAAAACCTTTGGCAAGGGCAGTGTCAATATCCTGCGTCAGCTCGAAGATGGCTCAGGATTATATATCACCACTGCCCGCTGGCTCACTCCCAATGGTCGTCTGATAGAGGGTGAAGGGTTATACCCAGACTATGAACTTGAGCTTGAGGGCGAGGGTGCCATCCAGTGGGCTATAGACTACCTGAGGAGCAATGAATGATATGAATCGCTTACCTCTCAGGATATGGTTCATGGCGAGTATTACGCTCGCTCTTAGTGCTGTAATTGTCCGTCTAGTATGGGAGGTCACCAGAACCACCTCAGTGGGCAGTCTGGTCGTAATAATCCTGCTCATACTCGCCATTCTTGGAACCTGTGCCCTTCTCTTCTACCTCATTATCAAGCCCAGCCTGAAAAAGCTAAAAAGCCTGCCTGTGGCAATATTGGTTACGGTAATAGCTACAGGTGTGCTCATTGATGGCATCATTCATTTTGTCCGCTTTGTTCCCTCGCCTGAGGCCGTTTCACCCCTTAGCGTAATAATAGCCACCCTGCTCCTTACGGCTGGTATTAGTGCCTATCTACTGGCGCTCTGGGTCATTTGGTCTGTTCGGAAGACTAGGAAAGACTGATTCTAGTGGAATGTCAAATCCTTCCAGTGGTGGTAGAATATGTTGAGCAAGGTAACTGGCTAGCGGATGGATATTACGTCCAGATTGGAAACGGGCTGGTAGAGACGAGGCTATGGACAGAGAAAGATTTGAGTGGCTGGTGGCAAGGTCAGTTGATAGCTTACCTGAGGAGTTTCGCACCAGGCTGGAAAACATTGATGTGGTGGTGGAGGATTGGCCAACTCAATATCAACTGGCTAAGGTTGGGCTGAGGTATCGTCAAACCCTGCTTGGTCTTTACCAAGGTGTGCCTCTAACCAAGCGAGGCGGACACTATGGGCTGGTGCCACCAGATAAAGTAACTATTTTTCAGAAGCCGATTGAGGCTAAATGTAGGGATGACGCCAGGATTATGGCTGAGATACAGAGTGTGGTCCGACATGAAATAGCCCATCACTTTGGCATCGGGGATGCCAGGCTGAGACAACTTGAAAGGGGTGAAGCCCCTTAGACATACCGCTGACAACATGGTATAGTGGAATTTAGATAAATTTGCTGAGGCATATTGGTGGCTGAGCAAAGGTCTAATCATACTCTCACTCGTACTACCTTGACAGTCAGAGCTTGTGTTATCCGCGATGGCACGCCTGGCATCAGCTTATCTATGGGCAGAGATGTTATCGGTGAATGGACGGACTCCAGAGCCAGGACGCTGTCACTCACCGATGACGGTAAGGTGGCAATACAAGAGGCAGATGGTGAACGACTATACCTTTTTAGCGTGCCAGGGAAGCTGCTATCCGGTGAGCAGGTGTCCGATACCGAAGTGACCATAACCTTCGAACTAGGAGCTTAAATCCCTGACCATATAGTCTCCCTGTAAGCTATAGCCAAATTCAGTGCGGTAGTATTCTCTGGCTCCAACGCCACTCAGAATTATCATTCTCGGCGCCTGAAATTCCTCGCCGGCAATTCGTTCTGCCTCCCGGAGCAAAGCTTTACCCAAACCCTTATGCTGAGCTGCCCCCTCTTTCTGCTCACTGAGGGGAACCTCAGGTCCGTAAATATGTAATTCCCGTATCAAAGCCGAATTTCCTTTCATCTCTGGTTCCAGCTTACTTACTGGCTTGGATTGAATCCTCATCCGCAATAAGCCAAACAGGGTTTCAGCCTCATCCTCAAAGGATAGGAAGATTTCCCTACCCCCTGAGGCTTCATAATCCATTCTCACCATCTGGGGTTCGCCTATTTCCCAGCCATCTCGTGCCCGATGACCATACTCCCGACACCGGATGCACTTACATTCAATTGCCCTCTGCTTCATCCGCCGCCTAACCACTCCCCCATCTGAATTCTTGCAAC
This sequence comes from Dehalococcoidia bacterium, assembly GCA_030640325.1. GTDB lineage: Bacteria > Chloroflexota > Dehalococcoidia > Dehalococcoidales > BS750m-G39 > DAOWJM01. The sequence goes on from DAOWJM010000145.1 coordinate 2,375, forward strand.
CAGCAATGATAAACTTGCCCGGAATATCACGCACCACCCGCGATATCCTGACATACTTGGGCACAATAGACTTAATATCAATCATCAGGTTGACCATGGTGTTGACATCGTATGGCTGGTAGCGATTTTCCTGATACCATCTCTCCAGCTCAGTCCCCTCGACCACCATTGTGGGATATAGCTTCAAGCCGTCTGGTTTAAAGCGAGCATCATCAAACAGCTCTCTGGATAGCTCTAAATCCTGCTCTGGGGTTGAGCCGGGCAATCCTGGCATCCAGTGATAGTGCACCTTAAAGCTATGCTCCCGGAGCAAGGTAGTAGCTTTGACTACATCTTCAACCTTATGCCCTCTTCTTACCAGCCGATAGATTTCATCATCTAAGGTCTGAACCCCCAGTTCCACCCTGGTGGTGCCAAACTCGAGCATCCTGTCTATTTCCTCCTGCCCACACCAATCTGGTCTGGTCTCTATGCAGAGCCCGGTGCAGCGATGGTTTGCCGTTTCGTTAACTCGCTTTGCCTCTTCCAGGTCTGCCGATTCCTCACCATTTAGGGCATCAAAGCAATCCTTGATAAACTGGTATTGATAATCCTTGGGATAAGCCAGGAAGGTGCCCCCCATCACTATCAGCTCAACCTTATCTGTGGGGTGCCCCATTTCGGACAGAACTCTTAGTCTTAGCTTAATCTGCTTTTTGGCATCAAAGTCGCACTTTTTGGCTCGTAACACTGCTGGCGACTCCGGGGTATAGCTCTGGGGTATAGCCTGGTAAGTGGGGCAATATATGCATTGCCCCGGGCATTTCAAAGGCAGGGTCATCACTGCCACCGGGGTAACCCCCGATATAGTCCTTGCAAATTTCTTCATACTATGCCATAAACAGTTTAGCAGATTTGAGTTACAAACAGAAACATTAGTATTAGGGGGGTTAAGGGGCGAAGCCTCCCCCCCACCCCCATTTTGTATCTTTTTCCGCCCGCCGCCCTTAAGGAGGGGGCGAAATATAGGGTGTCTAAGAGGGACGAAGTCCCTAAGAGATAGCCTGCCTTGAAAATGGGGTGTCTAAGAGGGGGCTTTGTCCCCTCTTCTAAAGAAATCTTCCCCTTCCCCTTGAGGGGAAGGGGATAAAGGGGATAGG
>DAOWJM010000002.1 GCA_030640325.1 Dehalococcoidia bacterium
ACCTGCTTGGGTGAAGCCATACTTAGAATAGAGACTCTGGGCAGCGGTGTTGGAGGCACGTACCTCCAGGGTAATAAAACGGGCGTCTAACTCTGTGGCTAGGTCTATAAGGGCTATGAGCAACGATTCTCCTATTCCCTGGCGGTGATACTTCTCCCATACGGCAATGTTAGTTATGTGAGCTTCCACAGCCATAATCCAGAAACCAGCGAAACCGAAAATGTATTGCCTTCCAGGTGAGGGAAGTTCATTGCTGAAGAACCGCCTCAGCCTGGATACCAGCCCAGAGAAGCCTTTCTGTGGGACGGCTTTCATCTCCGGCTCCTCAACCCTTTCCTCCTCATCGCAGGCCACGATATAATGGGCTAACCGGTTTGCTAACTCACGCCGATAATCGGTCGGCGGCCACAGGGTGGGGAAGGCTTCACGGTCAATCTCGTTGACCTGGGGGATATCCTCTTTACGCATCAAACGCAGATAACAAGCCAAATTCTTATCCTCTTAAAAAGTTAATCAGTTGACATAACTCTAAAAACAAATATCAAAGCTAATCAGATAGGAATTGTTTCCCTATTTTTTAATTGTAACATATTCCATTTCTTGATGGCATCTAAAACCTATGAGGTTGTTTAGCAACCTCTTTCCTCCCACCCTCCCACCCTAGGCTGGTATTTGGGGGCTGCGTCCCCAATCCCTCGCTTTCTATTTAGGCGTAAAATACGGTAGCGTTTTTGAACAACCTCAACCTATCTTTTTACCACTTCCTTCGTTATACTATATGCACAGGATAACGCCATAATTGCCGTTGAACGGCAGGGGGTTGTCAGGTGCAAGATGAACAAAGCCTCGTCCGGCGAGCGCAACAGCATGACCAGGAGGCCTTTGCCCAGCTATATGAGGAGCATTTCGATAAGATTTATCGGTATGTAGCTCTCAGGATAGGAAATGAGACGGAGGCGGAGGACATGACTCAGCAGGTCTTTCTAAACGCACTCCAGTCCATCTCTTCCTTCAGATGGAAGGGTATACCCTTCTCAGCCTGGCTATTCCGCATTGCCCACAATCAGGCGGTTGACTACTTGAGGAGGAAAAAGCACACCGCTGTGCCCCTGGATGAATCGCTGGCAAGCAACGATAATACCCCACAGTTGGTAGCCGAGCATAAGCTAGATATTGAGCAGCTGCTTTTGGCTGCCAAGCAGCTAACTGAGGCACAGCGTGAGGTGATTTCCCTGCGTTTTACTAGCGAGCTATCAATTGCTCAGGTAGCCAAGGTTATGGGCAAGAGTCAGGGAGCGGTAAAGGCATTGCAGCACAGTGCCATAGTAGCCCTGCGCAGGGCGCTATCGGTGACGGAGAATGAAAACAAGTAAGGAATTCGATAATATCTTAAACGAATGCCTGGAGCGACTGCTGGTCAAGGGCGAGACTATAGAGCAGTGTCTTCAGAGCTATCCTGAGCAGGCAGCGGAACTCAAGCCATTGCTTCAGACGGCTCTGGTTGTCAAGAAGGCATCAGCTATTCAGCCCCGAGCCGAGTTTAAAGCCAAAGCCAGATACCAGTTTCGCTCGGCGCTCCAGGAGGTAGCCTCCCGGAGAAGTCGCCCCTTCTTTGGCTGGCTTCCACGATGGGCAACTGTGGTGACTATAGTTCTCATCCTACTGCTGGCTGGTGGAGGCACAGTGGCAGCCGCTGGCAACAGTATGCCCGATAACCCCCTCTATCCGGTGAAACTAGCCACAGAGCAGGTGAGGTTAGTCCTGACCCCATCGCAGTTAGGTAAGGCAAGGCTGTGTGCTAGGTTGGCGGATAGGAGAGTGGCAGAAATAATCTATATGGCAAATAAAGGCGATGCCCATCAAGTAGAGTTAATCACCCAGCGCTTGGATAAGCGTCTGGTAATGCTAGCAGTTTTAGCCTTAGCCCTGAAAGCGGATGGCGCGCCAAAGGTGCTGGCACCAGCACCTGCTGAGGAGGCTGGGGGCGATAGAGGTACCTATGCCCAGCCTAATAACCGGGCTAAACTGAGGATGGCTGTGGCGTATTATGCTGCTAATCACCCAGCGGCTCTACGCGCTGTACTGGAGAAAGCGCCAGAATCAGTCAAGCTTGCTCTGCTACGGGCAATTGCCGTATCAGAAACTGGCTATAAAAGAGCCCTCGAGGCTTTGGATTAGCCCGAAACCTTTTTCAAAAATTGCCTCAAGTCGCCACTAACCAATGGGCGACTTTTTCGTTATATATTAGTGGAAAGAAATTTTTGAGAGGAGGTGAATAATGAAAAGGAATTGGCTGGTGGCTATAAGTCTGGCATTGGTGTTAGCCGTGGTCGGCTTGTGTGGCTGCACTGCCGGCCCTACCACCGTAGGAACGATAGACTTAAATAGCCAGCAGGAAGGAATCTGGGTCAGCGGTACGGGGAAGGTTACTGTTACCCCTGACATCGCCACCCTGAGGTTAGGCGTTGCGGCTCAAGCAGAAACTGTAGCTGAGGCTCAATCCCAGGCGGCTGAAGCAATGGATAGGGTGATGACGGCTCTAACTGACAATGGCGTGGATGAGAAGGATATTCAAACCCAGTATTTCAGCATTTACCAGGTAACAAGATGGGATAGAGAAAAGGAAGAGGAGATTGTGGTTGGCTACCGGGTAACCAATATGGTAACCGCTAAGATAAGAGAGATAGATAAAACCGGTTCCATTATTGATGCTGTAGCCGCTGCTGGGGGAGACCTCACCCGCATAAATAGCATAGGCTTTTCTGTGGATGACCCTTCAGCCTATTATGAGGAGGCAAGGCAAAAGGCGATGGTTGATGCCAAAGCCAAGGCAGAGCAACTGGCTGAGCTGGCTGGAGTTAAATTGGGTAAGCCGACCTATATCTCTGAGGGCATCCAAGTTCCCCCCATCTATCCCCGTGGCGCATACGAAGAGGCAGGGATACCAGCACCAGCGCCCGAGACACCAATCAGCCCTGGGGAGATGGAGCTCAGCCTTACCGTTCAGGTAGTCTATGCCATCCTGAACTAGAGAAAAATCTTTAAACAGGAGGTTGGAAATGAACAAGCTGTTGACCATTCTTTGGGCGATTTTAACCGCCGGAAGAAAGACTAAATTGCAGGAGGTAAGGGTAGAATGTCGAAGGTTTTAACCATAGCTGGAGTGTCGATACTAGCCCTGGGTTTGGTTCTAGGCCTAGCCCTTCCCGCTCTGGCAGCTCCTCCGGCTTGGGCTAGACCTGGGGCTGATGATTCTCAGATTGTGGTGGTAAAAGGCAAGGTAAGCGCTGTTGATGAGGCCAACCAGAAATTTGTTATCCAGTCTGGGGAGCAGGAGCTTATCATATCGGTAGATGACGATACCAAATACTTCAAACTGTGTGTGCCCGGGCGGATTATATCCTTGGCTCGGCACCGTATGGAATTGGTGCAGCAAAACCAGCTACCCCCGCTAGAAGATGTAGACATGCCTAAGCTCCAGCGAGCAAAGCTGAAGCGGCTCCGCCCCTTTGGTGAAGGGGCTGAATTCAGTGATATTGCTGTCGGCGATAGGGTGGCGGTGTGGTTAGCCCCCCAAGAGAATGGCAACCTGGCAGAGAGAGTGCTGATTATAAAGCCGACCACCTACGCTCGTGTCAGCGGCACTATTAGTGTTCCCCTAGCTGGTGAAACCATCACCATAACTCCTGATGGTGGCGTGGCAGTTACCCTGGACTATAATGAGGGCACAGTGTTTATCCTCAACGGGTTTATCACCGTGGAGGAAGGACAATATGCCCATGCCATTTATGATAGTGATAATATGGTAACCAAGAGGGTGGTAGTGTATCAAGAGGTGCCTTAGCCAGCCCAGTAAAATATGCCTGATACTGGGGGGAGCCCTTCTTTGAAGGACTCCCCCTTATTTTGCCCAAATTCCCCTGCCAGCCTGTCTAGCCTCTGCCTCCAGTTCCTCCAAGTCTTCCTGGTGTTTAATATCAGGGGGATAGGCTTTAGCCTCGGCAAGCCCTAGCCTTACCAGCTCGGCATTAACAAAGATACCGTCCACATAGACATAGCGCAGCAGCCGACCATACCTATCGGTCTGGGAGACATCCTGCTCCAGACGGACTATCTTACCCTCTACCAGTTCCCGATTAGCCTGTAGAGCCTTCATACCATAGGCTTCCCGCTGGGGGTGAATTTCCGGGGTATCAATGCCGATGTATCTTACCCGGTAGCCCCCTTCAATAACGATGGTATCGCCATCAATTACCTGGATAACCAATGCGGTATCAGGTGGCGAGGTGCAACCGCATATCAGCAGCAGCAGAAAAAGGATGATAGCCAGGAACTCGGCTTTATTGCTCATGCTACTATACATAGGTTGGCATAGCGTTCCCACTCACTATAGACGCAGCCGCAGTATTGCTGGCGGTAGAGACTCAGCGGCTTGGTCATACGGCGGCTATCTGAGTAGCGTTTCCTGAGGTCGGCATACAGGAAATCTATGCCCCTTTCTCCAGCTAGCTCATTGCCAATCTCTTGGATTAGGTCATGCTTCTGTTGGGGGCTGATGAGCAGGGTGGTGGTGAAAGCGTCAAAACCCATCTGCTGAGCGGTTTTAGCTGTTTTTGACAGGCGAAGTCTGAAGCAATACTGGCAGGGCTGGGATTCGTGCCCCACTACCTGGCGAAAGTAATCAAGGATGTCATAACCCTCAATCATTATCAAGGGCAGGTTCATTTCTCGAGCCGGGGACTGCATTGC
>DAOWJM010000003.1 GCA_030640325.1 Dehalococcoidia bacterium
ATTGCATTAAGTGCCAGTAACCTGCTAGCTTTTGCCAAGTGTTTCGCCGGAAGAAGCTTAAGCTTGAGAAAGCTCTTCCCCATAAGCTCTTCCCTCTCGTATCCTGTCAGTTCCTCAGCCTTTTTGTTGCCATAGAGGAAAACCCCTTTCAAGTCATTGATATAAACACCATCCGGCGCGCTTTCTAAGTAAGCCCTCAAATTCTCTTCCGACTGTTTTAGCATCTCCTCCACCTGCTTGCGCTCGGTGATGTCTGCCTCTAACTGAGCCACCTTACTATCCAGCTTGGTTACCAGGCGCTTATTGTATTCGGTGAGGTAGAGGGATGGCTCAAGAAGGGCAACCTCAGGAGGAGGCAGGAGACCAGACTTAGCCTTTTCAAATACCTGGGATAGTATCTGGACAAAGGCGTCGGGCTCAGCGGGCTTGCGGATGAAGGTGTTAGCCCCCAGGCTCAGGGCAAACTTCTCATCCTCATCTGAGGTATAGGTAGCTGTGCAAAATATGAAGGGGATATCCCTGAGCCGGTCATTCCGCCTCCACTCGTAGCATAGCTGGTAGCCATCCATTTTGGGCATCAGGATATCAGAGACAATTACATCTGGGGGCCCCGCCAGGGCTTGCTCTAAGGCTTCAGCCCCGTTAGCCGTTGCCGTTACCTCATGACCATAGGCACAGAGCTGTTTCATTAATAGATTGCGGCTATCTTCGTTATCTTCAGCTACCAATATCTTCATATCTACCACCCCACTTCAGATAATAGTTTCACCAGAGTAATGACTCAATCTGTAGAAGAAGCACGAGCGATGTGCTCAGCTACCTGCTTGGGTAATTCGTCTATGTCTATCGGTTTGCGAACGAAGCCACTACAGCCTTCATCCAGAGCACGGCGCACATCCTCAGGTCTGACACTGGCGGTCATGGCTAGAATCGGGATATGAGCTAGCTGGGGAAGTACCTTGATACGCCAGGTAGCCTCCAGCCCATCAATCCCACCAGGGAGCCGAATATCCATTAGAATCAGTTCAGGAAGCTCCGTTTGTGCCATATTAATAGCCTCCTCACCAGTCCGTGCTCCGATAACCTCATAGCCGCGAAGACCCAGTACCTTCCCTACCAGAACTCTGCTATCCTCCTTGTCATCAACCACCAGAATCTTCTTACCAGCGCCTTCTTTTTCCATTCATCCCACCTCCAATAGAGTAACCCTAAGGGCTAGCCACCCTCTTTTTGGGCAGGGTAAGGGTGAAGGTGCTGCCCTTACCCAGCTCACTGTCTGCCCATATTCTGCCGCCCTGCATCTCTACAAACTGCTTGCTAATGGCAAGCCCCAGACCAGTGCCCTCATAGCCGGCTATTTGAGCCGGCCCAACCTGTCTGAAACTATCAAAGATTGCCTCTAAATCCTTCTCTTTGATTCCGATGCCGGTGTCAGTGACTGAGAAAATAAAATCGCCATCGCTCTCAGCTACATCCAGCTTGATGCTACCCTCGTTGGTAAATTTGACCGCATTGCCGAGAATGTTTATCAGCACCTGCTTGGTCTTAGCCTTGTCAGCATACAGATGGTCAATGTCAGGGGCAACCGAGTAGGTCAAAGTTAACCCCTTCTCCCTTGCCAATTGCTCCATAGAAGGAATCACTCCAGCTAAGAGTTCGGAGATGGAGAATGTTTGGTAACTGAGCACTACCTTACCAGCTTCTATCTTTGACAAGTCGAGAAGTCCGTTTATCAGCTCCAGGAGGTACTTGCTGTTGGTATAGACAGTGTGGAGGTCCTTCTGCTGTTCCTCATTGATGTCACCCTCCAGCCCATCCAGCATCAGTTTGGTGTAACCGATAATAGAGTTTAATGGGGTCCTCAGCTCATGGCTCATGTTAGCCAGGAATTGAGATTTATGACGGCTCATTTCTTCCAGAGAAACATTGGTGTCAGCCAGCTCCTGGCTCCTCTGTTCTAACTCGGCTGTTCTCTCGTGTACCCTCCTTTCTAACTCTTCACCCCACTGCTGTAGTTCATCCCTTGATTTCTTCAGTGACACTATCATCTGATTAAAGGAATGGGCGAGCACCCCAACCTCATTAGAGGATTTGACATCAACCGGTGTTGATAGGTCGCCTTGAGCAACTCTTTCTGAGGCGCTGGCTAGTTGACCAATAGGCTTCGCAATCTGTCTTGCCACCAATGCACCCGCCAGCACAGCTAGAAATACACCGGCAATCGTCACCCACAAAATTGTCGTCCTCAATTGCCCAACCTCAGCATCTATGTCCGCCAAAGGTCTCTGTATCACCACCCCCCACCCCAGTTCCCTGATGGGCGTATATGACCCAAGCACCTGGCGTCCTAACTCATCTGTGTAACCCTTCATTGTCCCCTCTTCACCAGCCAGGACCGCTTCTACAGCAGACAACCTGGACAGGTCAAGCTCCGGAACTTGCTCCATATGAGTATGAGCAACCACCCTGCCATTATCGGCAACCACGACCACATTACCATTCCCCCCGACATCAATATCCATGACCGAACACATTACTCTCTGGAAGCTGATGTCTGCGGAAAGGACACCAACCACTGCCCCACTATCCATAATAGGCAAGGTAATAGTCTGCATTGGTTCTGAGGTCACTGGCTTAAGGTAGATATCAGAAACAAGCTCGTCTCCTCCCTTGGCCACTTGAAAGCTCCATATCTTAGACACACTCTCTAGTTCTTCCGTACCAGTTCGGGCAATTTGCTTTCCTTCCACATCGGCTACATAGATGTTGGTTATCTCTGGAAAGCTCTTTTGGACGCGGTCAATCTCGCCTTTTACCTCTGTCGCCTCCATGAAGCGTAGCCCTCGCGTCTGAGCAAGTAGTGTCAAGGTTGGTTTGACACTTGCCATCTCCGCTGCCACCTCTTGAGCTATACGACCAGCGAAATTCTGGTCACCCTCGGAAATCTTCCGCGTGACGATATTCCCGCTAATCTGCAGCATATACCAGCCAGATATCCCCAGACACACGATAATAACAAGGACAAAGACCAGAAGTATCTGGTGGGAAAGCCTATTAAACCGCACTGCTGCTATCCTCCCTACTGGCAGTTGCTTCCTGTTATGGCTTTACGCCTAGAGACCAGCCAGCCAGCTATTGACCTCGGCTCGATGGTCCTCAATCCACTGCCTGGCATACTCACTTTTCTCCTCCACTGTGGCCTCACCATCTTTAACTATGCTCTCCCAGTAGCAATAGGCGTTCAGGTCAGCAATAGTCACGCTAATTCGCTCCAGTAGCTTAACCACATCGGGGTGCTCGTCTTCCAAACCAGCGCGGTAAGCAATATAGATGGTGGCGCCAGGAAAACCTGTGTAGTAATCAGTAGCTTCTGGTTCGGAAAAGAACCCCCAGGGGTCTGTCAGCCATAGTATCTGACCGTCTTCATCACACAACGCGTCGGCATACTCGGCGAAAAGGTGGTGGGGGGTCCAGAGGTAGAACAGAACATCCTCCTGAGCATCCAGTTTGCTCTTAATAGTAGCCAGCATCTCATTATGGCTCCCCGGCAGGGTCGCCACCAGCTGCCTCATATCAAGGTCATAGTTCTCGTTGTAGTAATCTATCTTCCCGTCAATGATTTCGACCACAGCCCATCCTACCTCACCGCCGATTAAATCTATGAGGCCATCGCTATCTCGGTCCAGCGCATCAAAAAGGTCATCCCCGGGCTTAAGAGTGGCAATGTCGTCAAGGGAGTCTATATTGTAGTTATCACGGGTCCATTTAGGGATAAGCCAGCCCTGGTCAGCACCGGTGTATATCCCTGTGGTGGGGTCGGAAAGGTCTCCGGCAATCTTTACCTGATGCGGAACAAACTCGTCGGTATAGCTCTTCTGGTTGGGATACCAAACGTCGGTGAAAATATCAAGCTCTCCCTCTGCCAGAGCAGCATAGGCGGTATCAGCCGCAGCCTCCCTAAGCACCACCGTATAGCCCAGCTCATCCTCGAGGAGGATTCTGGTTACCCGCTTCGGTAGCTCAGCCCGGTCGCCAACGGCCGCAGCAAGCTTCAGTTCGGTAGGTACCGGAGCAATCTGCGGAGAGCAGCTAACTGCTGTGCTAACCATTAGCACTACTAATAGAAGCACTAATAGCTTCTTCATCATCCTTTCCCCTTTTCGCCTGGTCCTCACCTACGGTGAAGTCACCTTGAACCTGACCGGCAGCTATTTCCTCATTAATTTCTCAACTTAACTCCTGTCAGTCTTTCCGTTGTCCAAAGATATCAATGAACTTGGACACTATGTCATCTTTGTGCTCTTTTATCCAATACTTGTCCGAGGGAATAACCCGTAGCTGGGTAATGGTGGTTATCCTCTCTGGCGGGCTAACATCCAGCCTGACTGACACATATCCTCCCGAATCACGTAATAAGGTCTGCCCACTCTTAGATAGGATATATCGCACGAATACCTTTGCCCCTTCAATGTTCTGGCTATCCTTGAAAATAGCTATAGGACTAGGCACCATAACTACCCCAGCCTCAGGATAGATATAATCTATGGGAGCACTTGGATTCTTCTTTAAGAGCGTGCGCACAGTATTGTCTAGAGTAATTCCCATATCAAGCTCGCCATCGGCTATTCTCTGCGTCGTTTTGATGCTGGTCTGAATCTGAGGTAAGTTCTCCGCCAATGCTATGAAGAATTCCTCACCGAAATCAGCATCTTGCAGCAATGTGCCTATAAAATACAGGATGGAGCCAGATATCTCTGGGGTGTTGTGGCCTATTCGGCCGTAATACCTTTCATCAAGCAGGTCTTTATAGCCAGTAGGTATCGCGGTTACAGTATCAGTATTATAGGCTACAACCATGATTAGGAGCTTGCCAGCGCAGTAATAGCCATCCTCATCCTTTAGAATATCTGGAATTTCCACAGCCTCGGGCGGTGTGTAGCGTAACAGGACTCCTTTTTCCTTCAGGTCCTCACCTACAGTGAAATCGGCTACCCAGATGAGGTCAGCTTGAACCTGACCGGCAGCAATTTCCTGATTAATCTTCTCAACAACTGCGCTTGTGCCCTCCCGATATATTTCCAGGTGCAAGCCTGGGTTTTGAGCCTCAAACTCTTCTCTCAATTCCTCAATAATAGCCGTGGGAACCGAGGTGTAGAGGGTAATCGTCCCTGTAGGCTTAACCTCCTTTTGGCAACCGGGAACCACGCTCATCATCAGGCACATTATGAGAGCACAAATCAAGGTTGTAATACCGAAACGAACTTGATTAACCTTCACGGCTTATCTCTCCCCAGATAAATATGCCTTCTGTCACCATATTAGCCAATAATACTACTCTTGTCAAATGGTCATGTGCCTTGAGTCTCCCCAGCTCAGCTAACGAGAGGAGGATGGTACAATCAGATACAAACTGAAGGCTATCTCGAAACTTGACGGCACCTTATGCTATTTAGTAATATTTCGTGGAACATCGTTTTCGGATTCCAAAACCGCAGGGCGGGGGGCAAGTCCCTCCACTACTGCCAGTTCAAGCCGAGGTGGTGGAATCGGTAGACACGCCATCTTGAGGGGGTGGTGAGCGTAAGCTCGTAGGAGTTCAAATCTCCTCCTCGGCACCAAAATAAAAGCGGAAGTGGCTCAGTGGTAGAGCATCTCCTTGCCAAGGAGAGGGTCGTGGGTTCGAATCCCATCTTCCGCTCCAAAAAGGGTGTTATTGAGGGGCGACGTAGCCAAGTGGATAAGGCGGGGGTCTGCAAAACCCCTATTCACCGGTTCGAATCCGGTCGTCGCCTCCACCTTTTAATGCCGGGGTGGCGGAATTGGCAGACGCACCGGACTTAAAATCCGGCGGAGTAATCCTTGTGGGTTCGAGTCCCACCCTCGGCACCAATTAGAGAGTAGATATGCCCTGGTTGATAGTAGTACTGGGTTATTTCATCGGCTCCATCCCCACCGCCTATATTGCTGGGCGTTTTGTGAAAGACGTTGACATTCGGCAGGTTGGGGATGAGAACATGGGTGCTGCCAATGCCTTCCGTCAGCTAGGGGCTAAGGTGGGGGTGGCGGTAGGTATTGTTGATGCCGGGAAGGGGGCACTGGCTGTTCTTATCGCTCTTGCAGCCAATATCCCTCAGACAGCAGTCCTGCTTACCGGGGCAGCCGTGGTCGTCGGTCATAACTGGCCAATCTTTATCGGCTTCAGGGGAGGCCGGGGGGAGAGCACCACCATTGGCGTGCTGCTAGCTACCATCACCCAGCCAATGCTAATCCTGGCTGGACCAGCGCTATTAGCCCTGCTTATCTTTCGGAATGTAATTCTAGCCAGTTGCGTCCTATTTATCCCGCTACCACTGGTGTGCTGGTGGCTGGGAGTGCCAGGAATGCTTACCGCTTACGGCATTGCCCTGCCCTGTCTGGTGGGTTTTACCCATTTCCTCAGGACAAGGCAAGTGGTTGAAACCTCAGGAACAGAAAGCGATTAGTCACTTCCTTGCTATCGCTGACCTTACACCTTGCTCAATATCTTTAGCAGTAAGACCATGCCTCTGCAAAAGTTCAGCAGGTTTACCTGACCTGGCATAGGTATCTTTAATCGCCACAAACTCCATCGGCACCGGCTGGTGTCTGGCGAGCACCTGAGCTACAATACTGCCCAAGCCACCGTGCTCCAGATGCTCCTCAGCAGTAATAATAGCCCCGGTTTCAGCAGCAGCTTGAGTTATAGCCGCCTCATCAATAGGCTTAAGGGTGGACATATTTAATACCCGGCAGTCTATGCCTTCCCGCCCAAGATTTTTGGCAGCTTCCAGCGCCGCTGCCACCATCAAACCGATAGCTATAACAGTAACATCTCTACCCTGCCTCATGGTTACCGCCTTGCCCAGGTTAAAGCGGTAGCTCTCGGTATAGACCGGCGGCACCTTGGGACGGCACAGCCTGATGTAAAAAGGTCCATAGCTGGCAGCAGCCATCCTCACTGCCTGGGCAGTTTCAATAGCATCAGCAGGAACGATAACAGTAAAGCCCGGCAGGGAGCCAATCAGAGCAAGGTCTTCAATAGAGTGGTGGGATGTGCCATCCTCGCCAACACTGATGCCACCGTGACTGGTAACAAGCTTGACATTGAGCCCGGGCTGAGCTATGGACATGCGAATCTGGTCAAAGCAACGACCAGGGGCAAAAACAGCAAAGGTGCTGGCAAAGGGGAGCTTGCCCGAGGCAGCCAGCCCGGCAGCGATACTTACCATATTCTGCTCGGCGATACCACAATCAAAGAAGCGCTCCGGGAACTCACGGGCAAAAATCTTGGTCATGGTCGACCGAGACAGGTCAGCATCCAGCACCACAATGTCTTGGTTCTCCCTGCCCAGCTCAACCAGGGTTTTGCCGTAGGTTTCTCTCATGGAAACCTCCTGAGACATCTCTACTCCAGCTCCTTAAGTGCTATCTTTACTTCCTCAGCATTGGGTGCTTTACCGTGAAAATCGGGGTTATTCTCCATAAAGCTGACCCCTTTGCCCTTTATAGTATGGGCAATGATGACCGTTGGTTGCCCTTTCACCGGCTTTGCCTGGTCAAAAGCCTCAGTAAGCTGAGCCAGGTTATGACCATCAACCTCAATAACATGCCAGCCGAAGGCTTGCCACTTACCGGGGAAGGGATCAAGGTTCATAACATCACGGTTCCAGCCATCTATCTGCTGACCGTTGTTGTCCACTATAGCCACCAGGTTGTCCACCTTGAAGTGGGCAGCAGCCATAGCCCCTTCCCACACCTGCCCCTCATCACACTCCCCATCCCCCAGCAGAACATATACCCGGTAATCTTGGGAGTTAAGCTGACCAGCCAAAGCCACACCAATGGCAAAGGATAATCCCTGTCCCAGAGCGCCGGCTGACATCTCCACCCCGGGGGTAACTGTTCTATCAGTATGACCCTGAAGGCGGCTATCCATTTGCCTCAGCGTAAGCAGCTCATCCACCGGGAAGTAGCCGCACTCAGCCAGGGTGGCATAGAGCAGAGGGGCAGCATGCCCCTTGCTGAGGATGAACCTGTCCCTATCCGCCCACTGAGGGTCTGAAGGCTTATGTCGTAGCACTCCGAAATAAAGGGCGGTCAAAATCTCCACCGCTGAAAGGGAGCCACCGGGGTGACCGCTACCAGCCTTTCCTGTCATAGTGATGATGTGGCGACGTAGCCTTTTGGCTATAGCTTCCATTTCGGCTACCGATGCCGATGATGAAAAAACCTCGGCTTTCATACTATTAGCCGAGGTTGTAACACTATCAGAGATTGATGGTAGATTACCCTCTTCAGACAGCGACATTAGCACCCCCTGCGTTTGCTTAATTATACTACAGTTATAGAACCAGGTCTATATTTTAAACGAGGGTATTTATTAACCTCACCCCCTTAGATATTTAGTTATCAACCCACCCCCTTTGTCCCCCTCCCTTACAAGGGAGGGGGAAAGTATTTTTAGAAGAGGGGCTGACGCCCCTCTTAAACACCCCGTTAGGTTAGTCCTTTTCAAAGGAGGGGGAGAAATAAAAACAGGGGGGCTTCCTTAATCAAAAATCTAAAAGGAGTGAGGTCTGGAGAGTTTTAGAGACGAAGCCTCTATAGGGCGGGAGGGTGGGAAGAAAGACAACTAAAAAGTTTGATTTTTATCTCCGCCTCTGCTTTAATTAGCAGCGGTAGAGGGGAGAATAATATGGAAGGTCTAACATTGCAGGCTAGCAAAAGGGACATACTGGGCAAGAAGACAAGATTTTTGCGCCGCCAGGGCATTACCCCGACTCACCTTTTTGGGCATGGCCTTGAGTCACTAGCCCTACAGTGTGATACGCCTAAGCTTCAGCGGACTATAGCCCAGGCAGGAATGACCAGGCTTATCGCCCTTGACATTGAAGGGGATAAACAACCCAGAAGTGTGTTCATCAGGGAAATCCAGAGGAATGAGTGTACCGGGGAACTGCTTCATATTGACTTCTACCAGGTGAGAAAGGCGGAGAAGATAAGGGTAGATGTTCCTGTTGTTTTGGTTGGTGAAGCACCGGCAATGAAAGAAAAGGGGCGCATCCTGACTCACAGCCTAACCAGCCTGAGTATTGAGTGCTTGCCTGACAAGCTCCCACCTCAGATAGAGGTTGACCTGAGCCAACTTGAGGAGGTAGGGCAGGCAATCTATATCAGAGACATCGCCTTCAGCCCCGATATCACCGTCATTACTGACACCGACCAAATGGTGGTGAAGGTCAGCGAGGCGCGTGTGGAGGTAGAAGAGGTAGTTGCCGAAGAGGTGGTAGCAGAGGCTGAGGTGCCAGCTGAAGAGGTTGAAGAGAAGCCAGAACAGGGACCAACTGATTGAGCCCTCACCTAGCTTGAAGCTATTCGAGCTGTTCTGTTATAATTTAACGATGATTATAGACTTCCACGCCCACGTATTCCCATCGCAGATAAAGAAAAAACGCAGCAAGTATATTGAGCGTGACCCCTGTTTCGCTCTCCTCTACTCCAGCAAGGATGCCAAAATCGCCACTGCTGATGAGCTCATCGCCAGTATGGATGAAGCCGGGGTTGATATCTCGGTTATCCTCAATATCGGCTGGACTACTCACGAGCTGTGCGTTGAAACCAACGACTACATCATGGAGTCAATATCCCGTTTTCCGCAGAGGCTTGTGGGCTTCTGTGCTATTCAGCCGCAGTCACCTGAGGCAGCCGTAGCTGAAATTGAGCGCTGTGCCAAAGCGGGAATAAGAGGGGTTGGCGAGATGAGACCGGATATGCAACCATTTGACCTCGGCGACGAGTTAGTGATGGAGCCCCTGGTGGAGGTATTGAGGAAGCACCAGCTAATTCTGCTCACCCATGCCTCTGAACCTGTAGGTCATGACTATCCGGGAAAAGGGGTTATCACCCCAGATATACTCTACCCATTTATCGCCAGTTTCCCGGATTTAACCATAGTCTGTGCCCACTGGGGAGGCGGTCTGCCCTTCTATGCCTTGATGCCCGAGGTCGAGAAGGCAATGAGCAATGTCTTCTTTGACACCGCTGCTTCACCTCTCCTCTATACTCCTCAGGTATATAATCAGGTTATCCAGCTTGTGGGCGCGGACAAGATTCTCTTCGGCAGCGACTATCCCTTGCTGGCACAGGGTCGGTTGCTGGAAGAGATTAGAGCACTGGACTTGCCCCAAGAAACAAAGAGCCTCATTCTATCAGGTAATGCCCAGAGGCTGCTTGGTATCAAAGGTGAGCCATAAACTATGGAGCAAATCCGCTGTTTTATTGCCATTGAGCTGCCCGATGAGATAAAAACAGGGCTCGTCCAGCTTCAGTCTCAATTGAAATCAGGCAACCAGCCCTGGGTGAAGTGGGTTGACCCCTATAGCATTCACCTGACCCTAAAGTTCCTGGGCAATGTTGCTGCGGATAGGATTGGCGAAATAACCGGAGCAATGGGGGAGGCTGTTCAGGGGGCATCCCCTTTCCACCTGGAGGTCAAGGACTTAGGAGTTTTCCCCAATTTGAGGCGGGTTCAGGTAGCCTGGGTGGGGCTAAGCGGGGAGGTGGATAAGCTAGTCCAGCTACAGCAACGCATTGAGTCCAATCTGGCTGGGCTGGGTTTTGCCCCTGAGCCGAGACGGTTCACGCCCCATTTGACCCTAGCCCGCCTTCGTGACCGAGCCTCACCAGATGAGCGGCAGAGATTTGGACAGCTTATAACTGACACCAGATTTGAGGCAGCCTATACTTTCCAAGTAGATGCTATCAGCCTGATAAGGAGCCAACTAACCAGGGAGGGCGCTATTTATAGTCGAATCGGCTCAGTTGAACTAAATAAGCCCTTGTCAACAACCACTGCATAGTGTATACTGCAAAAGATTCCATTTTGGTTGGGAGGAGGACTTCATGGAACAATTCAATTTCCCCAAGTGTCAGAAGTGCAAGTCTGGAGACCTGGTGCCCCTGTCTGACTTTGGCAGTCAAGGGGCAGCCATTCACTACAAAGCATGGGTTTGCACCAATCCTGATTGTGGTTTCAACCTGAAAATCAGGAACGGCGATGTTTATATTAACGAACCCATTATCAGCGGGGCACTACACACCCCCCGCTCCCGTTAAAATCTTAGCAGTTCACCCCTGAAGCTATAAATTGCAGGTGCTAAATGTGCTTCCTCGGTTAACCGAACTCAAGGGGATGGCACTCGACCTTTTATTTCCACGCTGGTGTGTTGGCTGTGGAAGGGAAGGGGATTTTATTTGCCCATCCTGCCGCCAGTCATTACCCAGGATTATGCCCCCGCTTTGTCCTAAGTGTGGTAGACCCCAATCCAGCGCTATACTCTGTCCCAGTTGCGTTGGCTGGCAGGCGGAGATAGATGGCATTCGTTCTCCATTTCGATTTGACGGGGCGATACGCCAGGCTATTCATCAGCTAAAGTATAGAAACCTCAGAGCTCTGGCTGTGCTCCTCGCCCAGTTGCTCGACGATTATCTCACCAGCAATCCTGTGCCCGGGGAGGTTTTGGTGCCGGTGCCACTGCACCAGAAACGATTGAGGGAGCGTGGCTACAACCAATCCAGCCTGCTGGCTCAAGGGCTGGGTAAGCTCACCAATTTACCTGTAGTAGATGACTGCCTCATCCGACAGCGTCATGCACCTCCCCAAGCCAGAACAACCACCGTGGATGAGCGACGGAGCAATGTAGCCAATGCCTTTTCCTGCCGCGACGGGAGGCTACAGGATAAGCAAGTTTTGCTTGTAGACGATGTCTCCACCTCTGGGGCTACCCTTGATGCCTGTGCTAGGGCATTAAAGGAAGCCGGAGCCATCTCGGTATGGGGGCTAGTGCTGGCTAGAGAGATTTAAAGGAATCACCGTAAGGAGTGTGAACAGATGGAGCTACAGATAACAGGCAAAAACATAGAATTAACACCCACAGTGCGCCAGTTCATTGAGCATAAGCTGGGCAAACTCGGTCGTCATCTACCCGGTATCGTAGAGTACAAGGTGGAAATTTTTGAAGAAAAGACAAAATCTCCGCAGCAGCACTTTGTAGTCCAGGTAACCCTAGACAGCAATGGCACATTGCTCCGAGGTGAGGAGAGGGGGGAAGACCTGCTCACGGCCATTAATAAGGTGGCAGCGGTTATGAATCGGCAAATTGAGCACTACAAGGGAAAACTGTATGAGAAAGGGAGGGGAAGCTCATTTGCCAGAAGTGAATTTAAGGAGGAAGCAGAGACGGAAAAACCACCCAGAAAAGTAGTTAAGGTCAAGCGGTTTGCCGTTAAGCCAATGTCAGTGGCTGAAGCCGTTGACCAGATGGAGCTTTTGGGTCACGATTTCTTCCTGTTCTTTAATTCTGATAGTGAGGAGCTTAACCTGCTATATCGGCGGAGGGATGGCAACTACGGTCTGATAGAGCCTGAGCTAGGGTAGCCGAAGGTGTTGACAGACAGGTATTCACTGGTATACAGTAATTATACTGGCTAGTGACAGTTCAGAAGGAATAGAGACTATATGGCGGTTAAGCATAAAAATATATTTTTGTATCTAACTCTGGCTTGCTTTGTCGGTCTTATTGCCATATTTATTGTTGATGGCTATCTAGGTGTCTATGACGCTCTCTATGTACCTATGGGCGAACGGGAGCAGAAAATAGAGGCTGACCAGTGGCAGCAGTGGTCCCAGTGGGAAATGGCTGAGGTAGCCTGGGGCGAGAAGGCATTCTTTCGCTACGAAGTGGATAATCGCCAGTTTTCAACCTATTCAGCTAATATCGCAGTATCAGTGTGGCACGGTCAGGAAAAGGTGCGTGATTTAATATCACAGGAAATATCAATAGCTGCCTTTGATAAAGGACAATTGGAGTGGGTAATAGATACTACAGAGCTTCTCCCAAGTGGTATCCCCCAAGAGCAAGGATATGAGTTTACTGTAATCATACAGAGGGGGGAGATAGAGCGGAAGATAATTGTTTATATGTACCCTCTTGTCTATCCGTCTCCGCCCAGATAATTTTAGGAGCTTAATAGATATATGAAACTAGAGTACATATTAATCGGATTTGGCATCCTGTTCTGCCTGGCTGGCATTGGCTATCTGGCAGCAGAATATGTTAAGTACCTGTCCGAAACAGGCAGAGTGGTTTCTCTACTGCTAACGGTAGGCATGTTTGGCTTTCTCGGTAAATACTTTGAAGGTCTGGGGTGGTAGCTAGATGGGAATAGTATTTACAATAGCAACGTTTGCCATTCTAGGCTTTATTGGTTGGGTTATTTACCGAGCGGTAAAGGGAAAGTCGATTAAGGCTCATGTAATTTCCTACGCGGTAGCTTGCGTAACCGGCATCTTTACCCTTGCCTACTTCTTGAGTATGGATATACCACAGCTAATCAAGATAGTAGTCTGTATTTTCCTGGGGATAGCTTTAATAGTTCTAGCGGCTTATCTACAACGTCGAAGGCAACCAAGTCAGTCTTGACTTCCCCTTCAGCAGCTGTTGATTTGGTCAGGATAACGCCTACCGTGGCAGGGGAACTAAAATACACCACTTTTAATACCGATATTGGTTGGGTAGGGGTATTGGGCTCGGCAAAGGGGCTGCTGCAGACCACCTTGCCCCAGCCTTCAGCCCAAGAAGCAGAGAATCTATTAGGCGATAGGGTGAAGGATGCCACCTGGTCCGATATCTTCTTCGCCGACCTAATGAAGCGCCTGAGGAATTACTTTGGCGGTCAGCGGGTAACCTTTCCCGATGAGCTTGACCTTTCCCAAGCTACCGCCTTTCAGCGTGAGGTATGGGAGGTAACCAGGCTTATCCCATATGGAGAGACCAGGAGCTATACCTGGGTAGCTGAGCAGCTGGGCAAAGCTGGGGCGGTGCGGGCAGTGGGGCAGGCTCTAGCCAGAAACCCTCTACCCATCATCATTCCCTGTCACCGGGTAGTAGCTAGCGATGGCAAGCTTCGTGGCTATAGTGGGGGAGCGGAGATGAAAAGGTATCTTCTCCACCTAGAAGCCTCAGCTACCTTTCAGTGAACTATTACTTTATATTAACTGTAAATACCTTCGTTACATCCTGTGGGGTTGGCTCTTCCCACAGTCGCTTATAGACCAGGGTTATGTTGGTTTCACCCGCCTTTAGTGCCTTGAAGCGGAAATACTCAACGCCGCCGGCACCGACAGCACCCTCTTCTGCCTCCTCACCCGGCTTATATTTCTTCTCCACTAGCCTGAGCATGTTTTCATCGTAGCTTTCCTGCCAGCCATAGCCGGTGGTGGGATTAGAACCCAGGGCAATAACAAATTCCTGGTTGACGCCAATGTTTATCGCCTGCCCTGAATCGGTATAGGTCTTAACCTCCCCCACGCACCCAGCCACTGAACAAATAGTTAATACTGCCACTGTGACCAAGAGCAAAAGTCTTTTCACTAAATCCTCCTCGCTACTAATTATCCACTATACTATAACGGAAGTAATACCAAAAGGTTAGTTATCAGTTCTATGTAATGCACTCTTCTGCCAGCTTCTTACATTCTCGGTAGGGTAGGACCAGGCTTAACAGTAATGCACCTATTCTCAGGCAATGATTTTTATACCATTGTTGTCAACTGTCATATCAGAGTCTATATCGTAGCACATTTGTCGATATTTATCAATATGTGTGGACAACCTAATGCTAATTGGGGACAACTATTGCTGTGCTTGTGGTTATGGATGCCAATGAAGCTCAGGGTCAAATAATTTAGCTCGGTAGCGGCTTGGCTTAGTGCCAAATCTGTCTCTTATTCTTATGTTTAAGAAATCCTCTTCATATTTCTCAATTAGTCCTTCACCAGCGAAGCTATAGTATCTATTCTCACCTATGATGATATGGTCCAATACCCTAATCTGCATAATGCTCCCGGCGAAGACCAAATCTCTGGTTACCTGTTCATCATTCCTGCTGGGCTCGGGGTTGCCTGAGGGGTGATTGTGAACAAAAATCAGCGAGACGGCATTATATTTAATAGCGCTCTCTATAACCTCGCGGGGGGAGATAGACCTACTATTTATTGTCCCCTCAAAGAGGTCGGCGATGTCAATAATCTGGTTCTGGCTATTTAAGTAAATAACCTTGAACACCTCCTTCTTGAGGTCTCGCATTGAGTAGCTGAGATAATCAAAAATCTCTTTGGCGGATTTATAGACCGGCTTATCAATAATTCTCTGTTTGAGAAACTCCTCAGCTACTTCCCACACCAGCTTGATACCGAAGGCACTATGAGAACCAACGCCCTCTATCTGCTGTAGCTCTTCCAGAGAAGCTGACAGGGCTCCTCTCAGGGTTTTGAATCTCTTAATGACCTCTTTCGCCTGCTGTTTACAGTCCTTACGGGGTGAGCCTAAGGTTAGGAGCAATTCAATGATTTCATAGTCATGAAATCCAGCAAGTCCCGACTTGATGAACCTTTCCCGTAGCCTTTTTCTGTGTCCTTGTGATGTATCCTTGCTTATCATCACCCTATTCCTCTGCTTCTGGTTGCAGGCTGGCTAGGATTCCCTGGGCTCTCTTGCGATAGCCATAGGCGACCATTATTCGGCAGGGGAAACCGGAAACACCCATGAATGATATGGTATCCCCGGGGTTGACCATAGCCGGAACGCCTTCTTGAAGGAGTATATCCTTCCATATCTCAGCGGTTAGCTGGTCAGGGGCAGTAGTCAATAGCAGCCATCTCTTTGGTTCAGCCATTCGGCTCCATCTTTAGCCCCTCTTCCCCCACCAGCTCCACCAGACGCTGGTGGAGTTCGGGGCAGTAGTTGGTGTATATATTGGACAGCTTGAGGTTAATAATCTTTTCCTCATTGGTTACACACAGGTTTACCTCATCCTGCCCGGGGAAGCCTCTTAAGATATCAAGCAATTTATGCAGATAGGCTATATCACTTTCCGCATTGGTGGTCTGACTGATGCTTATTATTAGTCGGCGACTTTTGACCGGTGCAGTATATGCTGTGGTCTCCTCAGCTACTATTGGTTCCCCCTGTTGGGCTGCCTCTGGCTGGTAGCGATGCACATACTCGCAGTTTAGCTGCACCCGGTCATTCCTCAGCCTTACCCTGCCCTCGACCAGTAGTATATTACCTTCCTGCCACAGGTCTCTGGTATTGACATAGACCTCAGGCCAGACCATTACCTCTACTCTGCCGTCGAGGTCTTCCAGCATAACGCTGGCAAAGGGGCGCCGGTCTCTGGTGAACGATTGATGAACCGAGGCTACCATTCCAGCTACCACAATGGTCTGCCCAGCCAGCTCAGCATCAATATGACCACATAGGATGGTATTCTCCGAAGCCACCTTAGTGGCAAATGCGCTGAAGGGATGCTCCGAGAGGTATACCCCCATCAGCTCCCTCTCCCAAGCCAGTTTCTCCCTGATAGAGATATCGGCAGCCTGTAGGTCGAGGCTAGG
>DAOWJM010000107.1 GCA_030640325.1 Dehalococcoidia bacterium
TCAATCGCCTCAATTCCCAGGTCGCCACAAACTCTCTCCACCCAGTCTTTATGTTCCTGGAGATAGATATCCCCAAAAACCATCCCCTTTATGCCATGGGGGAGCAAGCTTCGCACCGCCTCTCTGAACTCCTGCTCGTATCCATTCCAGGTGGTCTCTCTCTGTAAAAGAGGGATGCCAAGGGATTGGCTTTGTAGCTGAATTAACCTGCTTTCCGTCCCATGAAAGCTTACTCGTTTGAACTCCTGGGAAATAAAATTCACCAGACGAGAGATTTTGTATCCCTGATTGAGCGCCAGATAACAGGCAAAGCAACTGTCCTTGCCCCCGCTCCAGGAGGCAATATAGGCCTTCTCAGCCACTCCTGACCCACTCCACAGCGTTCAGGAAAATGGCCAAGCCATCCCCATGCTCCCTCGGTGTCTCCCTCGACCAGCGGGGATGCTGAGTCCAGCGGATAAAGCGCTCAGGGTGAGGCATTAAGGCAAAGATATGTCCCGAGGCATCACAGATGCCGGCGATGTTATCTACCGAGCCGTTGGGATTGCAGGGATAGCCTGCTTGGACATTCCCCCTATCATCGGCATAACGCAGAACTACATTTAACTCATTCAATATTTCCGATTCAGCCATCACCTTGCCCTCCCCATGTGCCACGGGGAGGTACATAGTGCTTATTCCCCTGGTGAATAGGCAAGGGCTTTCCTGGTCGACGCGGAGATAGACCCAGCGACACTCAAACCTACTGGAATCATTGCCTGCCAGGGTTAGCCTTTGGGGCTTCCCACCTACCGACCGGGGTAAGATTCCGGCTTTTACCAGCACCTGAAAGCCATTACAAATCCCCAAAATGAGTCCCCCTCCATCAACAAACCTCTGGATATCCTCGCCAAGCTTGAGCCTCAGTTCATTGGCCAGGATTTTGCCCGCTGAGATATCATCGCCGTAGGTGAAACCGCCGGGTATGACCAGTATCTGGTAGTCCGAAATGAGCTTATCCCGTCGGACAAGTTCATTGACATGCGCCGAGTCTACCACCGAGCCCGCCTGCTTAAAGGCAAAGGCAGTCTCAACATCACAGTTTGTCCCCGGAGTGCGCAATATCAATGTCCTTACCCTGACCATCGTCATACTTCCTACCAGCGAAGTGGTTTCTGCCAAGCCTCCTTTAGCTCAGCAAGAGCAATGGAAACCACCCTTTCTCCCTTAATGCCATAAACCTCAAACCTATCACCTTTTGTCACTTGCCCGATGGCAGCAAATTCCACCCCACCCATTGCCTCCTCAAAGCGCTGGCTATCTTCCGGTGCCACCTCCACCAAGAAGCGGGTGTTGGATTCGGAAAAGAGTATAGTATCATTCCGAGCGATAGGTTCACCCAAGGGGACTTGTCCTAGATAAAGTGTTATCCCAAGTCCTCCGGCGAAGGACATCTCAGCGGCAGCCACCCCAATGCCACCCTCACTGCAATCGTGGCACGCCTTTACCAAGCCTTTCTCCATAGCTGCACTAAGGGTTTCCATCAGTTTCTTCCCCCTCTGGGGATTGACTCGGGGCACCCTGTCGCCGACAAAGCCGTGAATACTGTAGTAATGCGACCCGCCCAATTCATTGTTGGTTGTCCCCACCATATAGAGCAGGTCACCCTCTTTCTTGCAATCCATAGATACCGCCCGAGCTACATTCTCCATCACGGCTATGGCTGAGATGAGAAGGGTAGGTGGAATACATAAAGTCTCCTTCCCGGTCTCATACTCATTGTAGAGGCTATCCTTGCCAGAGATAAAAGGGGTCTGATAGGCAATGGCAGTATCGTAGCACGCCTGTGCCGCCCGCACCAGACCACCAAGCCTGTCAGGTTTTTCTGGATTGCCCCAGCTGAAGTTATCCAGCAATGCTACCCGGCGAAGGCTGCCCCCGACAGCAATAATCTGCCTCAGTGCCTCATCTACCGCCGAGGCAGCCATCCAGTAGGGGTCAATGTCGCCATATTTGGGATTGATGCCATTAGAGACAATAACGCCCATATCAGAATCAAGCACTGGTCTGATGATGGCGGCATCACTGGGACCATCGTCATTGAGCCCTACCAGGGGCTTGAGAATACTGCTCCCCTGAACCTCATGGTCATACTGACGTATAACCCACTCCTTGCTGCAAACATTCCACGAGCTTAGGATTCTTTTTAGGTCATCGCCCAGGTCGGGCGGTTGGGCAAAGTCAGGTTCAGGATATTGAACTGGCTCCCACACTGCCTCTCTTTCCATCTGTGGCAGCCCGTTATGAAGGAACTCCATATCAAGGTCGCATACCAGATTACCCTGGTAGAAAAGTTGAAGGCGTCGGTCATCAGTGAATTCACCGATGACTGTAGCCTCAACATCCTCGCTGGCGAAGAGAGAGACCAGCTCCTCAGCCGAAGCTGCGGGGACAGCCAGCACCATTCGCTCCTGCGACTCAGAAAGCCATATCTCAGTATAGGAAAGACCTGAATACTTCAGGGGGACTTTTTCCAGATATACGCGAACCCCGGTTTCCGCTGCCATTTCCCCCACCGCTGACGAGAGTCCACCCCCTCCACAGTCGGTAATTCGCCGATAGAGGCCTTTATCCCTCGCCCTCAACAGAACATCGATGAGCTTTTTCTCCGTGATTGGGTTGCCTATCTGAACCGAGCTAGCAGAAACAGCCTCAGATTTCCCGGTTAGCAGAGCGGAGGCAAAGGTAACGCCATGAATACCGTCTCGCCCGGTCCTGCCCCCTACTAGGATGACCAAATCGCCCGGCTGTTGCCGTCCCATCTGAGAGGCACCCTTGGGCAAAAGTCCTATGGTTCCACACAAAACCACCGGGTTCCCTAAATATCGCTCATCAAAAAGGATGGCGCCGTTGATAGTGGGGATTCCCACGCGATTGCCATAGTCAGCCACTCCAGCACGTACCCCTTTAAGAATACGACGGGGATGGAGAACCCCGGGGGGAAGTCTATCGTGGGGGAAGTCGGGCGGGGCAAAGCAAAATACGTCAGTATTGGCAATTGGTCTTGACCCCAGGCCAGTGCCCAAGGGGTCACGAATTACCCCACCTATTCCTGTTGACGCTCCTCCATAGGGTTCGATGGCTGAAGGATGGTTATGAGTCTCAACCTTGAAACATAGTGCGTAACGACCATCAAAATCTATCACCCCTGAGTTGTCCTTAAAGGTGGAAAGGCACCAGGGCTTGTTTAGCTCATCTGTCACCTTCATGATGGTGCTTTGGAGCAGATTGTCGATAACCAGCTCGCCCAGCCTTATCTTGGACTTGAATGTCTTATGCTTGCAATGCTCCGACCATGTCTGCGCCAGAGTTTCAAGCTCAACATCGGTGGGGTTGCGACCTAAGCTGGAGAAGTAGCTTTGGATATGCTTTAACTCATTTGGA
>DAOWJM010000006.1 GCA_030640325.1 Dehalococcoidia bacterium
AAATCACAGCTTATAGAATACTTGAAGCGGCATGGCTACGAGGTAAGGGAAGATGCTAAGGTTAACGGTAGGTCTGGCGCTGCACATAACATAGACATACTGGCTACCAAGGATGATGGCATTGTTATTCATGATATTGCTATCGGCATTGAGGTGGCTGGGGGACCGATAGGACTGGATAGGGTGTTTGCCTTTGATGATAAAGCCTATGATATAGGTATTCTGGATAAGGTTTTCATTGCTGTTCCCGGGCTTGCCAAGGAAGCCAGCCAGTTTGCCCAGAGGCAAAGAATCAAGGTCTTTGAAGCCAAGGAACTGGAGTCATCTGGCTAGCCCCTTATTTCGCTGACCAGCTATTACTAATCGGCTATTGACATAAAAACGCCCCATATTACTAGCACTATATTACTATTACTAACTATTACTAATGGACTATTGACTGCAAACGGCTTGTATTATATCATCAACTTACCTAATCATAGTTGGGCTAAGTTAAGTCTAAATAACCAAGAAAGGAGGTGACAAATGAAAATAGGGAGGTTTATGAGGAGGTTCAGGAAGCAGTTTCGCTATGGAGAGAAGGGCTTTACCCTCATTGAGCTGCTGGTGGTGGTTGCCATTCTGGGTATCCTGGCGGCAATAGTGGTTCCTAACTTCGCCACATTCTTTGGCAGAGGTCAAACGGAGGCGTGTCAGATTGAACTCAGAATGGTGCAGACAGCCACCATGGCCTTTGTCGCAGACAACGGGGCTTGTCCCCTTGACACTGCCGCCCTTGCTTCTTACTTTGGAGC
The DNA here is from genome assembly GCA_030640325.1 of Dehalococcoidia bacterium. Taxonomy (GTDB): domain Bacteria; phylum Chloroflexota; class Dehalococcoidia; order Dehalococcoidales; family BS750m-G39; genus DAOWJM01. Next base: position 795 of record DAOWJM010000006.1, read on the forward strand.
CGGCAGCACTTTAGTGGGCAGCTATACCATCACCCAAGATTATCCTGACTGTACGGTAGCGCAAACATGTCCATGAGCGTAGCCATCTAAGCTAGCAAGGAACTCAGTTATAATTTGAGCCAGTGGCTTGAAAGCCCTGGTCAATAGCGAAAGCAAAAGCAAATTAGGAAAGCTTTTCGGTGGGGTTTTTTCCCTGCCGAGAAGCTTTTCTATTTCTTGGGGAAATCCTAAATACTAATTTCTAAACCCTAAACAAATCCAAAGCCCTAATGACCAAAACATTTAGGATTTAGTGCTTAGATATTAGTGTTTGGAGCGTAGCGACTTTGCTTCTAAAAATAGACAGCGGTGGATAAATGATATAGAATAAATACAAGCGCCGGCATAATGCTTGGGGAAGAGGATAATTATGCTTAGTCAGTATATAGATAAAGCGATGAGTCGGGCAGTGTATGACCAGCTTGAAGACAAGACTTACTGTGGTAGGATTCCCCAATGCCCGGGGACTATCGCTTTTGGTAGGACGCTTTACGATTGTCAAAGTGAATTAAAATCAGTTCTTGAAGGCTGGCTGTTAGTCAAGATAAGGCATGGTGACCATCTACCTATCATAGAGGGGGTTAACTTGAATAAAGGAATACCAACCCTCAAGGAAATTGCAGCCCGTGGCTAGGTGGTCACCATGTAAAAGAAGGACTTTCATAAAGAAATTAAGCAGCTTGGGTTTCAGCCCACCTGAACCGGGTGGGCGTCACTTTTATATGCGATATGGGACATATACCCTGACCCTGCCTAATAATCCTGAATACTCCGTAGCCCAGCTCAGGATGCTTCTTAAAGAGGTAGGACACATTATAGGCAGGGAAATTTCTCTCAAGGAGTGGCAAGACCTGTAGAGGTAGTGGGGGCTATTTGATTTCCACCTTGCCGATGAGCTTTTCTATTCATTGTTTATCAACCTCACCCCCTTTAGATATTTATTACAACCCACCCCCTTTAAGCACCCAGAAAAATCTTCGGATTTTCCTGGGAACCCGCTTTATCCCCCTCCCTTCATAAGGGAGGGGGAATTGGTTATATAAGAGAGGCTTCGCCTCTATTTAACTCTCTGTGAAGGAATATCTTTTTATCATGAGGGGGAAGCATAGATTTTGAAGGGGCGAATTACATGGGGGTCCCCACAAAAACTTTGTTTTTGTGGGGTGAAAATCCCCTCCAAACTTCCTCTGATAAACGACATCTGCACCAGGGTGTTTAAGAGGGGCTATAGCCCCTCTTTATTTTTCCTCCCCTTCCCCTTGATAAGGGGAAGGGGATAAAGGGGATAGGGTTCACAGCCAATTTCAAAGGAAAGAGTTTTTGACACCGGGTATTAGCTATAGTAAAATGTGCTCTGGGTAAAGATATGGAGGTGGACAATTGTGTTAACGGAATACCTTGAGGCAGCTATGAGAAGGGCTAACTACGAGATTCTTCCTGACGACAATACATTTTACGGAGAGATACCGGGATTTGATGGCGTTTATGCCAATAGCGATAACCTTGAAACCTGCCGCAGTGAGTTAAAAGAAGTATTGGAGGAATGGATTTTATTTAGAATATCCCTCCATTTGCCGCTACCTGTTGTTGATGGAATTGAGCTGAAGATAAAGGAAGCTGTTTAGTGCCCCGCTTGGGACCTATAAAAAGAGGCGAGCTAATTAAATACCTCCGAGCTCTTGGCTTTGAGGGTCCCTACTATGGTAGAAAGCATCAATTCATGGTTAGGGGCGAGGTTACCTTACGAATTCCTAATCCCCATCAGAGAGATATCGGAAAAGAATTGCTCTCCAGAATTCTTAGGCAGGCAAAAATCAGCCTAGACACTTGGGAAAGGCTTTAAGGGGGCTATTTGATTTCCACCTTGCCGATGAGCTTTTCTACTTCCTCGCGCTCGTTGCAGAAAGCGAGCAGGTTTTCGCCGCTGATGATTTGTTTAAGATAGAGGTTAACCAGGGCTTCATCAAGCGAAATCATACCTATTTCCCGGTGAGTGCGGATTACATTGGGTAACTGGTAGATTTTGCCCTCACGGATGAGGTTCCTCACCGGTGGATTAGCTATCATAACCTCAACCGCAGCTATTCTCCCTGGGCCGTTAGCCCGGGGGACAAGCGCCTGACATAGCACACCAATCAGTAGAGAAGCTAACCGCGTCTGGGCTAGATGGCGCTCCTCGGGTGGGAATAAATCTATTATTCTCTCCATTGCTTGAGTGGCGCTGGGGGCATGACCGGTGCTTAATACCAAGTGCCCGGTCTCAGCTATGGTAAGCACTGCCGAAGCGGTATCCAAATCCCTCATCTCACCCACCAGAATCACATCCGGGTCCTGTCTCAAGACATGCTTCAGGGCGACAGCAAAGGATATGGTATCAGTGCCTAACTGGCGCTGTGTTATAGCACAGTTAATAGCGGTGTGGACATATTCTATAGGGTCTTCAATAGTAACTACATGGCGGCTTTCATTGATGTTCAAGTGGTTAATCATAGCTGCCATGGTGGTGGTTTTACCACTGCCGGTAGGTCCGGTAACTATTACCAGCCCTCTCGGCTTTAAGGCAAGCTGCTTACATATCAGAGGCAACTCCAGCTCATCTATGGTGGGGACTTTTGGTGGCAACAGGCGTATGGCAAGGCTGATAGCCCCGCGTTGCTGGGCGGCATTGCACCGCAGATTACCAATACCAGATAGGATATAGCTAAAATCAAGCTCCAGATTCTTGCTGAAATCCTCCCTTTGCTCGGCGGTGGTTATCTGGAGAAAAGCCTGGCTTATCTCGTCATCAGTTAGCGGCGTGATACCATCTACTGCCCTTAGGGAGCCATCAATGCGCAGTAATGGCGGGCTGGAGGCAACCAGGTGCAAATCGGAGGCTGCCTTTGACTTAGCTGTATAAAGTAATGAAAAAATATCCACTTCTCTACCCCCTCTATTCAAGGAGAAACTCAAATTCAAACCCTTTGAATTTCCCCTCTTCCTCTATAGCTTCAATAGATGAGATAATCACCGTAGAGAATCTGTCGCCAGCTCTTAGCTCTCTGGCATATTTGAAAATGCCATTCTCATTTGGGGATATGCCACTTACAGTTACAGTATCACCCTCATGATTAACCTCAGTCAAATCTACATTCCCCGGCAGCAAGCTTACAATCTGGCTCAAATCTCCGTCAACCTTTTCACGAACTTCTCCCAGAGAGGTAAATGTAGTATCAAAAATACCTGTAGTAGCTTCTAGCGACGCAATCTGCGGTTCTATCTGCTGAACCTGTTCCTGCAGTGTCGCTATTCCCTCATGCTCTTGGGCAATAAGACTCTCAACAGGTGCTAGTTCAGAACGCAATACGCTGATATAAGAAGCCTTGTTGTAAACGAGAAATCCCATATAGACAAGTATGCCAATGCCGATGGTGAGACCAATTGGGATAAGGATGTTTGATAAACGCATAGCCTTGGGCAGATAAACCTCAGGCAGGGCATTGAAATTGACTAATGAAAAGTTAGCCTCCCCCTTTTCGGGCAATAGCTCCTTAAATGCCAGCCCTATGTTGACCATAAATTCGCTCGGGTTGAAGCCCTCAGGGGATTCCACAGGCGATGGCAATATTGACACCGGGCACGCTGACTTACCAGCCAGTGATTGCCAACTCTCGGGTGCCTGTGCCAGGTCACCGCAAACAAACATAGGCACAGTTGAATCTAAAGGCTGCTCCTTGTGGCTGGAATTATAGAAGGCAATAGTTCTATCAACCTCTTCAGTGATGGTTGGTAACCTTTCTGATAACGATTCAGCCTCGCCGGGTAGGGATAGCCTGCGGATTAGTTGTGGGACCCTCTCTGCCATAACCATAATGTCAAGGTGGTCTAACCTGGCATTTACAATTATGGACCTGGGCTCATTCACG
>DAOWJM010000131.1 GCA_030640325.1 Dehalococcoidia bacterium
GAGTTCCCAAGAGAAGCTCAAAATTACTTTGAAGTAGTCAAGGCAGCGATTGAGGAATTAACCCCGCTGCTTTCTATAGAAGGCATTAGCATTCAGGATAAGGGAATAACGGCTACTATTCACTACCGTCTCTGCCCTGAACCTCAATCGGCTGAGAAAGATATCCTAAGTGCGCTGGAAAACTCACCTCACGCCCGGAGATTACAGATTATGCAGGAGAAGATGGCAATTGACCTTTTACCACCAGTGAAGGTGAATAAAGGCACGGCTACATTGGACTTAATACAAAGGTATAACTTGCAAGGTGGTATCTATCTGGGAGACGACCAGACAGATTTTGATGCCTTTAGAGCTATACGCAGCGCTTCACGTGATTCAGACTTTCAGGGCTTCGCCATTGGCATCACTAGTCAAGAAATGCCGCAAGAGCTGGAGGCGGAGGCGGATTTTACCTTGAACGGGATTAAGAATGTGGAGCGTTTTCTCAACTGGATGTCCCAGACCGCTCTGGAGTGAGCCCCCTATGTCCTGGCTTGGGGACATAGCTCAGCAATTAGAAGATTAAGAGCAAGCCCTCCTTCGAATTTCCCCGTCTTAATAGAGAGGTCAGTCTGCAAAAGTTTATGATACACCTCCTTAAGTCGCTCCAAGGGATACCTCTGAGCTTGCTCTAATGTTTTACGCAGGGCAAACTCCTGGGCCAAACCCAGCTTGCTCTGAATTTCCGCCTCAGGTTTCCTCTGGCGTCTCAGCTCCTTAGCTCGAACAATCATCCGAACCTGCCGTACTAGCATAACCAGGAGATAGGCTGAGGAGGCTCCTTGCTGCAATAACTGCTCCAATAATTGTTCTGCAACCCCGGCTTTGAAGTCAAGGATGGCATCAACCATAGCAAAAACATTAGCCTCCTGGGCATAGCTAACTATCGCCTTAATATCCTCCACCTCAATACGGCGACCTGAGGTGAATAGGGCTAGCTTATTTATTTCATTTGCCATAATCCACAGATTGCCCCCCACCAGTTTAGCCAATAAATCTACCGCCGGGTGGGACATGCTGGCGCCCTGCTCAGCCACCTCTCTCTCAATCCGCTGACGCAGCCTATCCTCTCTCAGTATGGGGAAAGACCTTACCTCTGCCTTGGCTGAAAGCTGTTTAAACAGAGGGTTATTGCTTCTTATCCTGCCATCTATTAGGACTAAAACCGTGCTATCAGGTATGTTACTTAGATAGGCGGCAAATGATTTATATTCGCTTTCCCGTTCAGTCGGAGGTGCTATTTTCTTCTGCCGGCGGGATTTGCCTCTGGGTTCAAAATGCCCCAGCAGCCCCTGAATAATGACCAAGCGTTTTTCAGCCAGAAAGGGCACTGTCTCACAGACAGTTCTTAGCTGGTCTAAGGTCAATTGTTGACCATCAAAGGTGGTGGTATTAGCCGCTAAAAGAGCCTGGTCACCTGCACCTCGTTTTATCTCCTCAAGCGACTTAGTTAGGGAGAAATCATCCTCGCCCAGTAACATATACAGCAAGGCTCGCCTCAACTATTTAATAGGTCTTCCCATTTTATCACAGGCAAGGGTAAATAATCTCTATTGAATAATGACTGCACTAATAGTAAAATAAATACAACCGCTAATATCTCATCCGGATGGTGTCGCCGGAGCCGAGAGGAGAGTGAAATGAACGAATACCCCGAGGAACTAAAGAAGCTATCAGTTATTGCCACTGACCTAGGATTTGCTGCTGAGTTGAGGACTAAAGCTATTGAGCAGCTGGGCAATACTAGCTCCCATGAAGCCCTACTTGCCTTGCTGGACCTAGCCGCCAATGAACAGTTAACCGTTAAGGAAAGGGAACTCGCCATTAAGCAAGCCCTAAAAATAATAAAGTCAAAACCTGAATAGCTCTAGCCTAATAGGAAAGCAGGGGGTTAGACTAATGAGCATTGATATCGGCATCATTGGGTTGGCAAAGAGTGGCAAGACCACCATTTTCAACGCTTTAACCAAAGGCAAAGCTGATACCAGAAGTCTAGCCCCACATATTGGCATAGCTAAGGTCCCAGAGCCGCGCCTCAAGGTGTTAGCCGATATGCTCCACCCCAAGCGGGTAGTCCCGGCTGAGGTAAGCTACATTGATATAGGTGCTTCAGTCAAGGGTTTGGGGGGGGATAAGGCTATAGGTGGTCAAATCCTGAATCAGCTCAACGATGCAGATGCTCTAATCAATGTTATCCGAGCCTTCACCGATGAAAGCATACCCCATATTGAAGGTAGCCTGGATGTAGAAAGGGATATTGCCACTGCCAATCTGGAGCTTGCCCTTTATGACATAGGCATTATTGGCAGAAGACTGGAGAGAATAGAAACATCTTTAAAAGGGGCTAAGGCGACTGAGCGCCAGGGTCTTCTGCGAGAGCAAGAACTGCTAACCAAGCTCAAGGCTGATTTAGAAAAAGATGTGCCCATCAGGGAACTAAGGCTAACAACTGACCAAGCCAGAACCATAGCTAACTACCAGTTCCTCACTGCCAAGCCACTATTAATAGTGGTCAATATTGGAGAGGAACAAATATCCCAGGCAGCATCTTTAGAAGCGGAACTGAACTCCCATTATTCACGGCCAAAGTCTGGAATTATAACCCTTTGTGGTGAGCTAGAAATGGAGCTGACTCAATTAGATAATGACGCCGCTGAGGGATTCCGTGCTGAATTCGGTATCACAGAATCTGGGCTTGACCGCATTATCAAACTATCCTACCAATTATTGGGCTTAATCTCTTTCTTCACTATAGCCTCGGATGAGGTTAAAGCTCGGTCTATTCCAAAAGGCACTGATGCTCTCAAAGCATCAGGTAAAATCCACTCTGATATGGAAAGGGGCTTCATTCGGGCAGAGGTAATCAGTTACGACGACCTGATGAAATGTGGTAGCCTATCTGAGGCTCACAAGAAAGGACTTCTCCGACTGGAGGGCAAGAGCTATATAGTTCAAGATGGCGATGTAATTACCTTCCTGTTTAATGTCTAGACCTTTCACAGGTGTTTCGCCACTTCAGTAAGGCTCCGGATTCGTGGGCAATCGACAATGTTTTCAAAGAAGCCATTGCGGTCTAATAGAATCCCTCGCATACCTGCCTCATTAGCCCCCACTACATCAATCTGATGCTGGTCTCCGACATAGATTGCCTCTGAGGGCTTCACTCCAGCCTGTTTTAACGCCTCCTGGAATATCTCAGGCTGAGGCTTATTAAAGCCCAGTTCTTGAGAGGTGACCACCACCTGAAGCCAGACTGAAAGCCCCAGCTCCTGACAAAGAGGAGTTATATCACGGTCCACATTGGAAATAAGTCCCAAGATTAGCCCCAGCTCCCTGAGGTGAGTCAAGGTAGGCATGACATCATCGAAGAGCACCATCTTAAACTTAACCTGCTGCCATTTGCCCAGTATGCTGGCGACGAGCTCCTGGGATGCATCTATCCCTGCCTCCTTGAGCACTATCCCCTGATATTGGGCATAGAGAACCATCGTTTCCTCTTTAGACCGCTTACTTATTGGGGAACGGGCATGCTCCCGATAGATGAACTCGTCGGCGATGA
>DAOWJM010000059.1 GCA_030640325.1 Dehalococcoidia bacterium
AAGTTTGCCAGCAGGTTCTGGGCAGTGATAAGGTTAAGTTCAGCGACAATATCATAAACTTCAAGCCCCCGTGGCAGCGCCTGGAATTGCGCCAGGCAATTATCAAATACGCTGGCATTGACTTTGAGAAATATCCTGATGCCGATTCGTTGCGGGCGGAGATGCTAAAGCTAAAAATGGAGGTTGACCCACAAAAGGACAGGGGCAGGCTTATAGATGAGCTTATCTCAACCTTTGTCGAGCCGAACATGATACAGCCTACCTTCCTTCTGGACTACCCGGTGGAAATGTCGCCCCTGGCTAAGACCAAGCCTGATAACAAGCGTCTTGTTGAGCGTTTTGAAGCCTTTGCCGGGGGAATGGAGATTGCCAACGCCTTCACTGAGCTCAACGACCCGATAGAGCAGAGAGAGCGCTTCCTCAAGCAACAAAAGGAGCGCAAGGTGGAAGCTGAGGCAATGGAGACCATTGATGAAGATTTCCTGCTGGCGCTGGAGTATGGTATGCCGCCTACCGGTGGGCTAGGCGTTGGCATCGACCGCCTGGTGATGCTACTTACCGGTCAGCAGTCAATCCGCGAGGTAATCCTGTTCCCGCAGCTCAGGGAAAAACCATGAGGAGGGAAAATGTCGCTGGTGCCAGCCTTTGAAATAGGTATTTGGAATGCCTGGATTTTCATGAGCAGCTTTCTGCTGCAATGGCTGGCCGTTATCCTTGCCGGGAAAAACGTAGCCGAAAGAAGCGGGCATCCCGCCGATATGAAAAAAAGCAAGACCGAGAAGAAGGCGGGCATAATAGGCAACACAATCTGGTTCTTGGCTACAGTGTACTCCATTTTTCTACCTCTTCAACTTGAAACGCCGTGGTTTTATCTCGGACTGGCCATCTTTCTCATAGGGTTAGGTGTCTTGACCACGGCCACAATTAACTTCGCCACCGCACCATTTGATAAGCCGATTACCCACGGGATATATCATTACTCCAGACATCCCATGTATCTCGCTACTTTTTTAATATTCCTGGGTACCAGCATCGCTACTGCTTCCTGGGTGTTTTTCCTCCTGGGCATAGCCAATATTTTCTGGATGCGAACAGAGGCGCTTGTTGAGGAAAGATATTGCCTTGAGAGATATAGCGATACCTATCGCGAATATATGAATGGAACTCAAAGATGGATAGGACTACCCAAATCGGGGTAAAATTGATAAATAAGATAAAGAAAACCTATAAGGAGCGTCAAAGAGAGGCGAAGCCTCTCTTATAAAACCTACTCCCCCTCCATTGTAAGGGAGGGGGACAAAGGGGGAGGGTTGGTAAGTAACTATGCTTGACCTGAAATTCATCCGGGAAAATATAGACCAAGTAAGGCAGGCAGTAGCCAACCGCCAGGATACTGCCCCACTAGATGAGATTTTGCAGCTTGACTTGGAGCGTCGTCAGAAGGTTCTTGAGCTAGAGAACCTAAGGCACGCCCGAAAAGAGGCGGCCCGAGAAAAGAAAGTGGTCTCTACAGATGAGGGGCGAAAGCTGCGCGCCAAGATAAGAGCCCTGGAGGAGGAAGTCCGGAGCCTGGATAAGCAAATTGAGCAACTGTTATTACAGGTGCCCAATATCCCCCAGCCAACGGTGCCTCTGGGTAAGGACGAAAGGGATAATCCAATAGTTCGCTCCTGGGGGGAGCCAAAAAGCTTTGATTTCCCGCCAGCCCCACATTGGAAACTGGGCGAATCTCTGGGCATCATCGACTTTGAACGGGGGGTAAAGCTTTCCGGCACCCGCTTCTATGTGCTTAAAGGACTAGGCGCCCGATTGCAAAGAGCCATCATCTCCTTCATGCTCGACCTCCATACCACCGAGCACAGCTACCAGGAGGTATATCCACCGTTTATGGTCAGGAGGGAATGCATGGTGGGCTCTGGCAATCTGCCTAAATTTGCCGATAACCTGTATCATGATGAAGAGGATGACCTCTGGTTCGTGCCTACGGCTGAGGTGCCAATCACCAACCTCCACCGCGATGAAATTATACCGCCAGGAGTCCTGCCTATCTATTATGTCGCCTACACCGCCTGTTTTCGTCGGGAGAAAATGTCGGCGGGAAAGGATACCCGAGGCATAAAACGAGGTCACCAGTTTGATAAGGTGGAGCTATATAAATTCACCGAGCCATCCACC
>DAOWJM010000030.1 GCA_030640325.1 Dehalococcoidia bacterium
TAAATTCGCTTAAACCCTCCAGAAGTCCGGTAAAAATAGTAATCGCCCCGGTGAACAATCCAGATAAACCAGCCTTAAGCCTACCCCCGAATAACTGGCGTACCCCCCTCAAGAACTCTCTGACATTAATGAACTTGCCCAGGTAACGGATACCAAGTGCTCGCAGGCCAAAGAATTCAACAAAGACAAAAGACGTCAGCGCTAGCGCTAAAGGCATATTGATATCAGTATTGGCACCCCGCAGCAAATGCACCTCACCCTCAACAGTATGGACCGTTATTGAGCCAAACCCAGGAAGCAAGCTCAGCCAGGCATTAAAGGCAACAAAGAGAAAGATGGTAGTTACCACTGGGAAGAAGCGGCGCCCGTTTTTCTCGCCAGCAACACTACAGCAAAGGTCATAGAGCCAACCAAGCAGAAACTCAAAAGCAGCCTGCAATCTGCCTGGAATTAGCTTCATCCGACGGGTAACGGCATATGAAAATCCCACCAAGAAGATAATAGTAAGCCAAGCACCGAGAATGCTATTAGTAATGGGGAAACCAAACAGGTGGAAAACCACCTCAGCAGGAAGCTTAGGGTCGGGTTGGGGAACACTCAGCCAGCTAGGTAGTCCCAAATCACCGAGCATGCTCTTACCCAAGGGACCAATAACAAAACCAGCTACAAAGAGAGCAAGGAAGACAAGCGAAACCCCAATTATAACAGGGAAGGAACAACCCAGGAAGCCCCGTTTAGGCACTAATTGTCCTCCTTGTCTCGCTTGCTACGCATGAGAGGTAGCAGCATCCGATAAACGCCATAGAAAGCAACAACCAAACCAAAAATTAAGCCCACTATTACCAGAATAGGCTCGGTGCCAAATTTACTATCCAACCAGCGACCGCCAAGTACACCCAGCAGGATTGAGATACCAATGAACCACCCCACACCTATGAACCTTAAAGCCGCTTCCCACCTACTCATGCCCTGAGCAGCATATCAAATCTGCCCCCCCTGGTCAAGCTCGCTTTTGGTCACTAAAAAGCCCTAGGTCTTTTAGTTCTAGGGCTCTTTATTATTAAACTTACAGATTTCCTATTTCCGACTGAGAAGCCGAGAGAAGTCTCCGTCAAAATCCTTCAAGAAATTATGCATATCCAGCACTTCATCTGCGGTTAGCCTATCCGCATTCCTGAATTTATCCGATTCCGCCTTAGTGAGGTCAGTGATAACCTCGGGCATTTTCCCTTCTCTAATCACTGCTGCCACTAAATACTGGGTTTGGCAAACTGAACAAAACACCCTCAAAAACCACAAGTCTTCCTGCTGACCCAGGACATTAATATTATCTGGCTCATAGCGCTGCCCGCAAACACCACACTTCATTGAAGCCATTACCCTCTTAATAAGACCTTCTTCCATCAATTCAGCCCCCAAACCTGACCAGGGTGAAAAAAGCCCTGGTTAAGATTTATGCTTATCAAAGTCCTCTAAATCAAGGGTGTTAATGAAATCATAGAAAGCGGACATCTTTTTTATCTCTTCTTCACTGACCTTCTTGCCCCTGCCAGCCTCACCCGTTTCCCCCTCTTGGGAGATAGGTTTACCCGTCTCCTTGTCTAATAAAATGCCTGCTTTATCTAAGACTACCTCCTCGGCATAGATAGGCACGTCCGCCCTCACCGCCAGTGCCAGTGCATCGCTGGGACGAGAGTCGACCTCCATTTGCCCCCCGTCTACACTAAGAACAATCTTGGCATAAAAGGTATCGTTCTTAAGCTCGCTGACGATGATAGAGCTGATAGTAGCCCCCAAGGCATCAATGACCGAGCGCAGTAAGTCGTGAGTTAAAGGTCTGGGCACAGTAACATCCTGAAGTTTTACTGCTATGGCATCTGCCTCTGCGGGACCGATCCAGATAGGTAGATAACGGTCTGCTTGCTTTTCTTTCAGAATCACTACCCGTTGATAGTTCATCAGGCTGACCCTAATACTATCAATAATCATCTCTATCATGGTCACACCTCCTCTATTTCTCGCCAGCATCTAAATTTTACCCCACATCACCCCCACTGTCAATAATAGGTAACCCTCCCCCTTTATGCACCCTGAAAAATCAAAGATTTTTCAGGGAACCCGCTTTATCCCCCTCCCTTAGATAAGGGAGGGGGAATTATTTGTATAAGAGAGGCTTCGCCTCTCTTTAACTCTCTTACTTTTGAGGGCATCTAAGAAGAGCAAAGCTCCTCTCTAAACTCTCCTTTTTTATCCCTCTCCAAGATAGGGAGATGTATTCTTGGCATGAGGGGATGGGGGTTAATGCCATAGAAAAACGAAACATGGTAATCTGTATCACTAATCTATCTGAACTAGCCCGTAAAAATGACGCTAATCCTACCGGCAGCATTTAGCTAAATCGCACCATTATGGTATAATAAACAATAATAAGCTTGCCAGTTGGTTCTATTATCCCCTATAAAGGATAAGTGTAAGGAGGCAGAACTATGCATCAGGGCCAAAAGGCTATTGTTTGGTTCAACGAGGTCACCAAAAAGGATGTGCCCACTGTCGGTGGCAAGGGGGCAAATTTGGGTGAAATGACCAACGCTAACATACCCGTCCCCACAGGCTTCATTGTAACCGCAGACGCCTATTTTGATTTCTTCAGGAAGTCAAAGGTTAAGGATAAAATTGGCAACCGGTTACGGTCATTAGACCCCGACAATAGCAAACAGCTTCAGCAAATTGCCGCTGAGATTAAACAGCTAATCCTGGACGCCCCTATGCCAGCGGAATTAGACAAGGAGATTCAACAAGCCTACATCGAGATGGGCAGGGGTTTGGTTGCAGTGCGCTCCTCAGCCACGGCTGAAGACCTGCCTGAAGCCTCCTTTGCTGGTCAGCAACGCACCTTCCTCAATGTGCAGGGAGAAAAGGAGGTGGTAGCTGCCGTCCAAGAGTGCTGGGCATCCCTCTTTGAACCACGCGCTATCTTCTATAGGCACCATCAAGGTTTCGACCACTTCAAGGTTGGCATCGCCGTCCCGGTCCAAAAAATGGTTCAATCTCAAGCCTCAGGGGTAATGTTCACTCTGGAGCCGGTAACCAGTGATAGTGATAAGATTGTTATTGAGGCTGTCTATGGACTTGGTGAGGCTATTGTCTCAGGGGAGGTAACCCCTGACCTCTATATTATAGACAAAGAGGGGCTGAGGATTAGCACCAAGAAGATAGGCAGGCAAGAGTGGCAACTAATTAGGAATCCAGCCGGTGGTGACAAGGAGGCTAATATCAAAGTGCCACTCCAACCATCAAGTCAAACTGAGCAGAAGTTATCAGATGAGGACATAATCAGCTTAGCCAAGCTGGGAAAACAACTGGAGGACTGGTATCAATTCCCCCAGGATATTGAGTGGGCAAAAGAGGATAAGGAAATCTTTATCGTCCAGACTCGCCCGGTAACTACCATCAAAGAAACAGCCGAGGTTGAACCTGAAATTACAGCTCCAGTGCTCCTCAGCGGAGACAAAGCGAGCCCAGGTATAGCCTCAGGACCGGTCAAGATAATATATGAAGCCTCCCAAATAGACCAGGTACAAGAGGGTGATATCCTGGTGGCTGAAATGACTACCCCTGACTTTGTGCCGGCGATGAAACGGGCAGTAGCGATTGTGACTAACCGCGGTGGTAGAACCGCCCACGCTGCCATAGTTAGCAGAGAGCTGGGTATTCCCTGTGTTGTCGGTGTCGAGCAGGCAACAACTATCCTGACTAACGGACAGGTAATCACCGTAGACGGCTCACAGGGCAAAATCTACGATGGTAAAGTGACTAGAAGAATAAAAACGACCGCCGTTGCCGATATCCTCAGAGAAGCAATTAGGACAAGGACCAAGGTTTATGTAAATCTGGCTCAGCCTGAGCTGGCTGAAATTGTAGCCGCCCGTAATGTAGATGGCGTGGGCTTACTGCGAGCCGAGTTCATGATTGCCCAGATTGGTGAGCACCCCCAGCATATGATTAGACAGAATAGAGGTCGTGAGTTTGTGGATAAGCTGTATCAAGGTATTAATACCTTTGCCAAGGCGTTTGACCCCCGCCCAGTAGTTTATCGAACCAACGACTTTAAGACCAATGAATATCGGAAACTCCAAGGCGGTGAAGAATACGAGGCGATTGAAGAGAATCCTATGCTTGGCTATAGAGGAGCCTCCCGATATATTACGGACATTGAGGTGTTTAAACTGGAGATAGAAGCCATAAAGAAGGTGAGGCAGAACTACAAAAATCTATGGGTGATGATTCCTTTCGTCAGGACAGTTGATGAACTAGCCAGAACCAAGGAAATTATGGAAGCTGAGGGACTAAAGCGTTCTGAAGACTTCAAATTATGGATGATGGTTGAGGTGCCGTCCAACATCTTCCTTATGGAGAAGTTCCTTGAACTTGGCATTGATGGCATATCCATTGGCTCAAATGACCTGACCCAGCTTATCCTGGGGATTGACCGGGATAGCGAAAAGTTAGCCGAGATATTCGACGAACGAAATGAGGCTGTACTTATAGCTCTGGAGAGGGCTATCAAAGTATCCAAGGCTATGGGTGTCACCTCTTCTATCTGCGGGCAGGCACCATCAGTATATCCCGAACTTACTGAAAAGCTGGTAGAATGGGGCATCACCTCGGTTTCAGTAAGCCCGGATATGATTGGCATCACCAGAGAGATAATTGCTAAAGCAGAAGCCAGATTAGAAGGTCGATGATTGGTCAGCTTAATATCCGCCAGCTAGCTGAAGAAAGGGAGGAGAGCCTTTCACCCTATGCCGTGAAAAGCAAGTCTTCGCGGGGCAGGCTTAAAAATGAAGAGCCCTGCCCGGTTCGCACTGCCTTTCAGCATGACCGCGACCGCATCATCCACTGCAAGTCCTTTCGCCGACTCAAGCATAAGACGCAGGTTTTCATTGCTCCCTTGGGTGACCATTATGTAACACGGCTCACTCATACCCTGGAGGTTTCTCAAATAGCCCGCACTATTGCTCGAGCCCTGAACCTCAATGAGGATTTGGCTGAGGCGATTGCCCTAGGTCATGACTTGGGTCATACCCCTTTCGGTCATGTTGGCGAGGAGGTTCTAAACGAACTGTATCACCAGGGATTCAGGCATAATGAGCAAAGCCTGCGCGTGGTTGACCTTCTGGAGAATAATGGTCAAGGGCTCAATCTCACCTGGGAGGTGAGAGACGGCATCTTAAATCACTCCAAGACAAGGGTAGATATCTGGGGGGAGGGCTGGGGAAAGGTTAATACCCTTGAGGGTGAAGTGGTTAAGATTTCAGATTCCGTCGCCTACATCAACCATGATATTGATGATGCCATAAGAGCCGGCATGATTTCTGAAGGCGATTTACCCCTCTCAGCCATTGTCAAATTAGGTAATTCCCGCTCTCTCCGCATCAGTACTATGGTCTGCGATATCATTGAGCACTCATGGGCAGTAAGGGGTCAGGACAAAGAAAATCCCACTATAGGTATGAGCCCCGAGATTCTGGAGGCAACTAATACCTTGCGTAAATTTCTCTTTGAGCGAGTGTACAATATACGCTCAGCACAGGAGGAATCAGAAAGGGCGAGAGAGGTGGTTCGCTCGCTATACCAATACTTCAATGAGCATGAAGATAGGCTACCACCAGAATACCGTTTTTACAGTGATGAGATTGAACGGAGGGTGGTTGACTATATCGCCGGCATGAGTGACCAATATGCCCTGAGGCTGGCTGAAGAGCTGTCATTGACAAAAGGCAAGGCTAAATAACAAATTATTAAGGGAAGATTGAAGGGGCTTCGCCCCTTCACAAATCAATACTTCCCCTTCCCCTTGATAAGGGGAAGGGGATAAAGGGGATAGGGTTACAAAATTAATATGGGCGTTATAGACGAGGTAAAACAAAGAACCGACATCATAGATATTATCAGCCAGTATGCCTCTTTAACCAAAGCCGGGCGAACCTTCAGGGCGCTATGCCCGTTCCACAGTGAAAAGCACCCCTCCTTCTTCGTCTATCCTGAGCAGCAGAGCTGGCATTGCTTTGGCGCCTGCAATACCGGTGGCGATGTCTTTTCCTTCATTATGAAAAAACAGGGCATTGACTTCGGCGAAGCGCTGCGCCTTCTTGCCCAAAGGGCGGGGGTCGCCATCCCATCAAGATTTGAACCAGGGGCTGAAAGCGAGGAGAGGCAAAGGTTATACCAGGTTAACCAGGCGGCTGCTCTATATTTCCACAATCTGCTACTCGACTCCCCGGCTGGAGAAAAGGCACGAAGTTATGTCATAGGACGAGGTTTCTCCCCGAAAACCATTGCCGACTTCCAACTGGGCTTTAGCCCCAATAGCTGGGAAGGACTAAAGCAATACCTTATGGATAGAGGCTATACCGAGAGCGAACTGCTGACCGCTGGTTTAATAATAGAGGCAGAGGCAGGGAAAACCCATGACCGATTTCGCAATCGGTTGATGTTCCCCATCCATGATGCCAGAGGACGCATCGCCGGATTTGGGGCAAGGGTGCTCGATGATTCATTGCCTAAATATATTAATTCGCCACAAACGCCAATCTTTGATAAAAGCGGCAGCCTTTATGGCATAAACCTGGCTAAAGATGCGATTAGACAGCAAGACCTAGCAGTGATTGTAGAGGGCTACATGGATGTTATCACTGCCCACCAAAATGGTTTCCACAATGTAGTTGCCTCTATGGGAACCTCAGTTACCGAGAAACAGGTAAGCTCACTAAAGAGACTAACCAAAAACATAACTTTAGCCCTTGATGCCGACGCTGCTGGCGATGAAGCCTCATTACGGGCTGTGGGCTATGAAAATACCCTTGATGCTGAGGTAAAGGTTATCATCCTGCCCAGAGGCAAAGACCCCGATGATGTTATTAAAGAAGATGCAAAAGCTTGGCAAAAACTACTGGGAGAGGCTCTGCCTGTAGTTGATTATACCTTCAACATGGTCACCTCTGAGCTTGACCTGACTACAGCCAAGGGCAAGTCCTCAGCCGTAGATAAGCTTCTGCCCATCATTGCCGAGATAAAGGATGATATACGCCAAGCCCACTATCTACAAAAACTGGCTCACCTGCTCAAGGTCAGCGAACGCAGTATAGAAGCTGCCCTAACCAGAATTAGACCTAGACCAAGTAGAGGCAGGGCTGAAGAGCCAAAACAAGAGGTGGCGACACATCTACACCCACTTTTGTCCAGCCCCATTGAGGAATATTGCCTGGCTCTACTGCTGCAGCACCCAGAGCTTAAGTATAGGCAGGAAGGGCTTTCGCCTGAATACTTCGAAACCAGTGAAAACCGAGAAATCCTTATCGCCTGGCAACGGAGTGATAAAATAGAATCACTCAAAGAGGGGCTTGATTCTGCAACTCATGAGCACCTTGATTCCCTATTAACCAGGAACTTATTGAGCACTAAAATAGAGCAAAAATATGCTGAGTGCGCTCTTCGGCTACGGGAAAAATTCCTCCGCAGCCTGGCGACGAAAATAGAGGCAGTATTAGCCCTAGAAGCTCAGTCAGGAGGCAGGGCTGCCGACCTGGCTAAACTCAAGGAGCAAGGGGTAGAGGTCAATATCCAATTGGGCGAGGTTTTTGCTCAAAAAAGCCGGAGGAGGTCGGAGCAAAGGGGGGTGAGGAAATGAACCTAGAAAACAGCGAGGATAGTAGACACTTCCCGCCACAAAATAAGGAAGATGAGAGGCTAGAGGCCGAATCGGAAGGGACAACCGGTTCACGTGCCCTCTTCCACGAATCTGAGGAAGAAACAGAGACTGAAGACATAACTAAGCCAAGTCCACTATGGCGTGAGGCAAGGCACCTTGAGATTGAGAAACCAGAGTCCACCTTAGATTTAGAGCTAGAAACGCCTTTAGAGCAGGCGGAGGAGCAGGAGGTAGTAGATGACCCAGTTCGCATGTACCTTCACGAAATTGGCAGGGTGCATCTTCTCACTGCTGCTGAGGAAAAGGATTTGGCTAGAAAGATGGAGGAGGGTATACGCATCGAAGAGATTAAACAGGGCTACCTACAGAGATATGGGAGAGACCCATCGGCAACTGAAATAATAATTACTATACTTCTGGAGTTGTCTCAGGCTTCCACCACCATCCATCTCCTCCAAGAACAGCTCTACCTAACACCTGCTGCCAGCTTTCTAGAGAACATCTCCAACGCTAAATTGCGAGAAAGCATTGATAGCCTGATAAGACCACAGCTAATCCTGGCTATTGCTCACCAGACAGATAAATCTATACCTGAAGCAGAACAGCTTCTTACAGAGCTGGCATTAAATATCAACCTGTTACCAAAGGAAGTCCTCGATGCTATTGGGGATAGCGTCTCTCTGGCTGACATAGAGACCTTGGTGACAAAGCCTGATTTCATCAATTCCATTCAGGCTTATGAGAAGCAGCTCCAAGCTTACCTAGAGAATATTGGGCGTGAGGCTGAAAAGGCAGAGACCCATCTCACTGAAGCCAACCTGCGTTTGGTGGTCAGCGTAGCCAAGAAACATATTGGACGAGGCATGTCGCTCCTCGACCTCATTCAGGAGGGGAATATCGGACTTCTTAGAGCAGTGGAGAAATTTGATTACCGTAAAGGCTATAAATTCAGCACCTATGCCACTTGGTGGATTCGTCAAGCTATTACTCGAGCTATAGCTGACCAGGCTCGCACTATTCGCATCCCAGTTCATATGGTTGAGACCATCAATAAACTGCTACGGGTAAGTCGCCGTTTGGCTCAGGAATATGGGCGAGAGCCTACAGCCAAGGAAATCGGTAGAGAAATGGAAATACCTCCGGAAAAGGTGGGGGAGATAGTCAAGGTATCACAACTGCCAATATCGCTAGAGTCACCAATGGGTGAGGAGGAGGACAGCCACTTAGGTGACTTTATAGAGGACCGCAATGCTCTGCCACCGGCTGATGCTGCCTCCAAACAGCTACTTAAGGAGCAAATCGATACGGTGCTGTCCAGTCTCAGCCCTCGCGAGCAACGGGTGCTTCAACTCAGGTTTGGTCTTGAGGATGGGCGAAGCCGAACCTTGGAGGAGGTGGGGAAGGAGTTTAGCGTAACCAGAGAGCGAATTCGCCAAATTGAAGCCAAGGCACTGCGTAAGCTGCGCCACCCCAGCCGAAGCCGCAAGTTAAAGGATTACCTGGAATAATAAAAACTAGCCGAACATCCCCCGTAAATTGGGGGGTATTTTACCGCCGATACCCATCTTCATCAGCTTTTGCATCTGACGAAACTGGTTAAGGAGCTGATTGATATCCTGTGGCTTTACCCCACTCCCCTGAGCAATGCGACGCCGTCGGCTACCATCAATAATATTTGGATTACGCCTCTCCTCAGGGGTCATAGAAAGTATCATAGCCTCAACCTTCTTTAGCTGCTTCTCTTCCATGCCCTCAGGTAATCGCCTAGTCAACTGTGATACCCCTGGCAGCATCTCTACCAGTTGGGCTACAGGTCCCATCTTCCTGATATCCCTCAGCTGAGATAGGAAGTCATCTAAATTGAAGCTGGCAGTTCGCACCTTCTTCTCCAGCTCCTTGACCCGCTGCTCATCGAAGGTCTTTCCCGCCTTCTCAATGAAGGTCAGCACATCACCCATACCCAGGATACGTGATGCTAAACGGTCAGGGTAAAAAGGCTCAAAGGCATCAACCTTCTCACCGATACCAATAAACTTGATAGGTACCCCGCTAACCTGCCTGATGGAAAGAGCCGCCCCACCACGGGCATCCCCATCCATCTTGGTCAGGATAAGCCCGGTCAAGCCTATTCTGGAATTGAACTCTTCAGCCATCCGCACCGCATCCTGCCCGATCATGGCATCAACCACCAGCAGTGCCTCACCAGGCTTTAGCTCCTTTTTGACCTGAGCAAGCTCCTCCATCATAGGCTCATCTATATGCATACGACCAGCAGTATCAACTATAACCCAGGTAGCGGCCAGTTCCTTTGCCCTGCTCAAAGCATGAGCACAAACATCCTTACTCCTAGCGTCAGCAGCCTCCCGATAAACTGGAATGTCAAGCTGCTCACCCAGGATGACTAGCTGCTCAATGCCTGCCGGTCGGCGGTTATCGGCTGCTACCAAGAGCGGGCGCTGCCCTGAGTGTTTTAAGTGAAGAGCTAGCTTGGCAGCGGTGGTGGTCTTACCGCAGCCCTGCAACCCCACCAGCATGGCTATAGAAGGAGGGCGAGATGATGCTCCCAGGCGACTCTGCTCCCCACCCAGTATTGCGATAAGCTCCTCATTGACGATTTTGATTATCTGCTGGGCTGGGGTCAGGCTTTGCAATACTTGAACACCAAGGGAGCGCTCCCTCACCCTGGTGGTAAAATCCTTGACCACCTTAAAATTTACATCTGCTTCCAGAAGGGCTAACCTCACCTGGCGCAGGGCATCGTCAATATCCTTCTCCCCGAGCTTGCCCCGGCTGCTCAGCTTGCGAAATACAGTGCTTAACTTATCGCTGAGAACCTCAAACATACCAACTTCATTCTAATGGGGTGGAGTCTTAACCGTCAAGGCAAAATTTTGGGGGATTATTTATCAACCCTCCCCTTTATCCCCCTCCCTTGATAAGGGAGGGGGAACTTGCATATAAGAGAGGCTCCCCGCCCCTCTTTTTACTTCCCTCCCCCTCTCCTTCAAAGGAGAGGGGGAACGAGGGGGTGAGGTAGATAAATAATTCCTTAATTATGCTAAAATAAGTCTAAATGATTCCCATTAAGCTAGCGTTGCGCAACTTTATGTGCTATCGGGATAATGTGCCACCGCTTCACTTTGATGGTATCCATACCGCCTGCATCAGCGGCGATAATGGCAATGGCAAATCAGCCCTAATTGACGCTATGACCTGGGCGCTGTGGGGCAAAACCAGGGCTAAGAGCGATGATGACCTCATTCATTCGGGTCAGACGGAAATGGAGGTGGAGTTTGACTTCGCTGTGGGCGAGCAGCCATATCGCATTATACGCAAACACTCCAAGCCCAAGCGACGACAACGCTCAGGACAAACCATCCTGGAGTTTCAGATAGCCGCCGGGGGCGGCTTCAGGTCAATCAGCGGCGACAGCATAACCCAGACCCAGCAGAAAATCATCGACACCCTGCACATGGACTACCCCACATTCATTAATAGCGCCTTCCTCCGACAAGGTCACGCCGACGAATTCACCAATCAACCCCCTACTAAACGCAAGGAGGTGCTAGGTAATATCCTGGGGCTCTCCTTCTATGATGAACTTGAGCAACGGGCTAAAGACTTGGCTAAACAGCAGGAAACAGAAAGGGAGCAACTTGAGAGCGCTATCAAAGAGAGCAGCGACGAATTAGCCCAAAAGCCAATCTATGAGGCTGAGCTGGAACAAGCACAGACCGGACTCACCCAAATAGAAAAGGCGATGACAGAGCAGGAATCCAGACTCAATAGCCTCAGGCAGGAAAAGGAGGCTCTGGAAAACAAGAGGGCGCAACTAACTCAGCTAGAGGAGCACATAACAGCCACTAAAAGAGAGCTGGAGCGCTGGGATGACCAGCTTGAGCAGCATCGCTCCCGGCTCAAAGAGTATGAAGAGGTAATAGCTCAGCGTTCCACCATAGAAGAAGGCTATGCCCAATTAACTGAAGCCCGAAGACAAAATGATGAACTAAACCAAAAGTTAGGGTTACTGGTTAAATTAAGGGATAGTAAGAGCCAGTTAGAGATGAGCATAGAGCGGGCACAGGCAGCCTTAATTACAGAACATAAATTAGCTCAAAGCAAAATCACAGAGCTAGAAGCCATCTCCCAGAAACTGCCCCAACTTAAAAACGAGCTACAGCAGGCAGAAGCTCAATTGCACCAGTTGGCTGAACAGGAGGAGATGCTAGGCAGAAAAAAGCAAACCAGCCAAGAGCTAAGAACACAGGTCAGCTATCTAGAATCCGGCAAAACCCGCCTGGAACGGGAAATAGAGGAGATAATAGAAAAAATCAACCTCTTATCGACTCAAGCTGATGCTAAATGCCCCTTATGTGAAACTGAGTTGGGCAAAGATGGTTTAAAACGAATTGAGGCGAAATACACCGCCGATAAGGATAGCAAATCCAATTCGCTAAAGTCAAATCAAGCCGAGCTAGCCAGCAAGAAAATAGAGCTTGAGTCGCTGGAAGGCGAAATATCACCGCTAGAAGCAAAGCTAAATCAAGATAAAGCCTCGGCACAGAGCAAAATCAGCCTCCTCGGTAAAGATATCGGTGAAGCCGAAGCAGCAGATAACCAGCTAAACGAGAAGGGGAAAAGACTGACCGAGATTGAACTGAGCCTAGCCAGGAAGGATTTTGCCGCCGCGGAGCAGCAGGCATTAGCCCAGCTTGAGGGGGAATTAGCCAAACTTGATTACGATTCACAGCAGCATGAGCAAGTCCGCCAGCGCCTGACCGAATTAGAACAATATGAAAGCCCCAAGCGAAAACTGGAAGAAGCCGATAGGCTTATCAATCAAGAGAGGGAGGCAGCTCATAAAGCTGAGGAAGCTAGCCAGGAGCTGCGCCAGAGGCTAGAGGTCGACACTCAAAAAAGGCAAGAGCTAAGTGAAGCACTCAACGCACTCCCCCAGCTAACCAGTGATTTAACCCAGGCTGAAACTGGTTACCAGGCGCTCGCCGCCCAACAAAAGCAAGCCCAGGAGCTAATGTGGAGCGCAAAGTCAAAACTGGAGCGCTGTTCTGAGCTGGAGATAAAAAAGAGGGAAAAGGAAAAACTAATGGGTCAAGCATCACGGGAGGAGAAAATCTATAAAGACTTGGCTCAAGCCTTCGGCAAAAAGGGGATACAAGCCTTGCTTATTGAGATGGCACTTCCTGAAATTGAGGCTGAAGCCAACCGACTGCTGGGACGGATGACGGATAATAGAATGCATGTGAAAATTGAAACCCAGCGGGAAACTAAGAAGGGAGATGTTATTGAAACCCTGGATATCAATATTGCCGACGAGCTAGGAACACGAAATTATGAAATGTTCAGTGGTGGTGAAGCCTTTCGCATCGACTTTGCCGTTCGTATTGCCCTATCCAAGCTATTAGCCAGACGAGCCGGGGCACCACTACCCACCCTAGTCATTGATGAAGGCTTTGGCACTCAAGATAGCACCGGCATGGAAAAACTTAAAGAGGCGATAAACTCTATTCAGGACGACTTTGACAAGATACTGGTCATCACCCATATTGAGGAACTCAGAGACGCCTTCCCCACCCGGATTGATGTTATCAAAACCGCTGAAGGCTCAACGCTTGAAGTGAGTTAATTTACAGACCCAGGTCGGCGGCAATCTCCTTCATTGCCTCCAGCCCCAGCTCGAGAAATTCGTCAAGCTCAAGCCCAATTTCAGTGCACTGAGAGATTTGCCCTCTATTTGCCCCAGCGGCAAAGCTCTTCTCCTTAAACCTCTTCCTCACCGACCTAGTCTCAACCCCAGCCAATTTTTTATCCGGGCGAACCAGGGCAGCAGCAATTATTAAGCCCGTTAGCGGGTCAGCACAAAACAGGGCTTTGTCAAGCTTTGTCTCCAGGGGAATGCCATGGGCTTCATTATGGCATAGTATGGCATGAGCCATAGCCTCACTAGCTCCAAGCTCCCTAGCCAGGTCAGCCCCCAGCGTACTATGGATGTTCATATCTCCCTCGGTGAGCTCCATGTCTATATCATGCAGCAGCCCGGTAAGCCCCCACTCCTCCTCATCCTCACCAAGGCGCCTGGCTAGAGCCAGCATAATAGCCTCGGTAGCCAGCATGTGCTTGATTAGGTTTGCATTCTCCACATTGGCTTTAATAGAGTCAAGTGCTTCTTCTCGAGTCACCTTCACCCCCTTTACTAACACGCGGTTTTAACAGCGACGCCAATATAATACCTAAAATACCAACCGCAACGCAAACCAGGAAAGCTATCTGGTAACTATCAGTTACATCGCATATGTGACCAGCTATAAAGGGACCGATAGCGCCCCCAATGTTACCAAAAAAGAGAGAAATACCGAAAATTACACCGTGCGAACTGAGCCCAAATCGTTCCGCTATTATGGGTGAAAACAATGCCGATATACCTCCGTAAGCAAAACCGAAGATAGCAGCAAACAGGAAAATCGCCCATACTTCCTGGGTTACTGTCAGCCAAAGAAAATCGACTGCCAAAAGAATAAAACAAACAATCATTGCCCATTTACCCCCAGCTCTATCAGCGAAAGCACCCATTGCCGGCCTGCCAATGATACTGACTCCACCAATAACTGCTAAAGTACTGGCTGCAACTACCTCTGAAGCTCCAAGCTTCCCCGCATGGGAAGCAATATGAACCATCACCGTATAGAGAGAGAAGGCAAAGCAGAAGTTCAACATACAAATTATCCAAAATTGCATGGTGCGAATTGCCTGTTTAAGAGAAAACCCGCCAGAATTCAGATTTGCTTTCTGTTCTTCCAGCTGAGCCCCACCGTATGGCAACTGCCCTACCTGCTCCGGGTCGCGTTTTATAAACTGCGCTGCCGAGATAATAAATACTAAAGCTATCCCGCCTACTATAATATAGGCAGTGTGCCAGCCATAGGTAGAAATAAGCCTGCTAGCCAGCGGGGGTACAATAATAGTACCTATACCTATGCCAGTTAAAACAATACCCGTCATCGTCCCCCTTCGCTTGACAAACCACCTCGCCACTGTAGATTGCAAGGGGAGAAGGGCACCACTCATGCCTACAGCCACCATCACCCCGTAGAAGAGATATAGCTGCCAAACAGCACTAATCTGCGACATCAGCAAATAACCCAATCCCAGAAACAAGCCGCAGACTGACAAAACAATCCTGGGACCAAACCTATCAGTTAGCCTTCCCACGATAATAGTAATCAAACCAGTTAGCAGGGCACATACCGAGAAGGCGCCTGAGGTCATTGCCCTCGACCAGCCAAACTCGGTTAACACTGGCTCAAAGAAGACGCCAAAGGTGTAGTATGTACCCCAAATTATTACCATGATAAACCAAGCAACAGGGACCACAAACCAGCCATAGAAGAACCTCGGCTTCTCGCCGGCACTTAAATTAAGAACTTCCCGCTCAGGCAAAACAAACTCCCTACTAGATGTTTTTGGCACAAAAAAGACTAGCTATGTATCCCTTGTCAAATAACATTGAAATAGAAAGGTATTAGCCCAGCCAATAGTCAACTGGTCAATGCATACTCAATATCTTTACCCAATACCCGACCCAAATACTGACCAGTGGCTGAAGATTTCTCCTGAGCTATCTCCTCAGGTGTGCCTGTGGCTACAACATAGCCACCCCGGTCACCGGCTCCCGGTCCGAGGTCAATGATATGGTCGGCATTCTTAATCACATCCAGGTGATGCTCAATGACCACCACCGTATTACCAGCATCAACCAGACGCTGCAGCACCCGTAATAGAGCTGCCACATCCTCAAAGGAGAGACCAGTGGTTGGTTCATCAAGGATATAAAGTGTCCTTCCGGTAGACCGACGCGATAGCTCAGTAGATAGTTTCACCCGCTGCGCCTCACCGCCAGAGAGAGTAGGTGCTGGCTGACCGAGACGAATATAGCCCAACCCCACATCCCGCAATGTCTCCAGCTTACCCCTCACCTTAGGAAAATGTTCAAAGAAGGATAGGGCTTGCTCCACAGTCATATCCAATACCTCAGCGATGTTCTTGCTCTTAAACCTAATCTCCAGAGCCTCACGGTTATAACGCTTCCCCTTGCACACCTCACAGGCAACGGTCACATCGGGCAAGAACTGCATCTCAATCTGAATAAACCCCTCCCCCCGACAGGCTTCACAGCGTCCACCCTTAACATTAAACGAGAACCGACCCGGAGCATAGCCTCTCATCCGAGCCTCAGGAACAGTGGCAAAAAGCTCACGGATAGGGGTAAAGGTTCCAGAATAGGTGGCTGGATTACTGCGAGGGGTACGCCCGATAGGAGACTGGTCAATATTGACTACCTTATCAATATGCTCAACCCCGATGATACCATCGCAGTCGCCCGCTCTTTCCCTCGACCGATAGAAGAGCTGTGCCAGCTTCTTATACAAAATCTGGTCAATAAGGGTGCTCTTACCACTGCCTGAAACCCCGGTGATACAAACAAACTTGCCCAGAGGAATATGAACATCTATATTCTTGAGGTTATTCTGTCTAGCCCCCTTTATTACTATCTCCTCGCCTGAGCCGGGGCGGCGCTTATGGGGCAGAGGAATCTGCTTGGCACCACTGAGATACTGACCGGTTATTGATTCCTTGCAACTCATAATATCAGTTAGAGTCCCTGTGGTCACAATCCAGCCGCCATGCTCCCCAGCCCCGGGTCCCATATCAATAATGTGGTCAGCCGCCCTCATCATGGCTTCATCATGCTCAACAACCAGTATGGTATTACCCAGGTCTCTTAGCCGCTTCAAGGTCTCAATCAAACGGAAGTCGTCGGCTGGGTGCAGACCTATTGTCGGTTCATCACAGACATAAAGCACGCCCATGAGTCCACTGCCAATCTGGGTTGCCAGGCGGATTCGCTGTGCCTCACCAGCAGAAAGGGTAGCCGAGGTACGCTCAAGGGTAAGATAGTCCAGACCTACATCCTTGAGGAAACCGAGGCGGGCTTGAATCTCCTTGAGGATTTGGTTGGCTATCGTCCGCTCCCGCTCGGTAAGCACAGCCTTCTTACCATCACCACCTATAGCAGCCGCCCACTCCAATGCCTGAGCAACTGACATTGAGCTAACCTCAACAATATTTTTCCCATCAATGGTCACAGCTAAAGACTCTGGTTTAAGCCGCTTACCCTGACAAACGGGGCATATCCTGGATACCATATAACGCTCTATATAAGCGCGGGAGTACTCCGACTCAGTGTCCCGGTATAGTCGCTCCAACCGAGGAATTACCCCTTCGTAACCGGTAAAATACTGCCTCACCCGTCCGAAGCGATTACGGTAACTTACTAGCTCCCCCCCTTCCCCATAGAGTATCAGCTTCAGTTGCAATTCGCTTAAGTCCTTAACCGGCGTATTAAAGGAAAAGTCATAGTGCCTGGCCAAATTATCAAGTTGGTCAAAATACCAGAGCTGTGTTTGGTAAGGATGGATTGCCCCTTCAGCGATGGAAAGCTCCTTATTGGGGATGACTAGCTCAGGGTCTATCTCCAGCTTAATCCCCAAGCCAGTGCAGGTAGGA
>DAOWJM010000141.1 GCA_030640325.1 Dehalococcoidia bacterium
GGTATCGGTGCAGAAGATGGCTCGCCCCGGTGTAGAGGTGATTATTGGTATGTCCAAGGACGACCAGTTCGGTCCCGTGCTTATGTTTGGTCTGGGTGGAATCCTGGTGGAGGTTCTTAAAGACGTCTCCTTCAGGATTGTCCCCTTAGCTAAAAGAGATGCCGCTGAGATGCTCAGGGAGATAAAGGGCTATCCTTTGTTGGAAGGTTATAGGGGGCAGGAAGCGGTGGATGTATCTCATCTGGAGGAATTGTTAATCAAGGTCTCTGATTTTGTGGAGCAAAATCCTGAGGTGAAGGAGCTTGACCTCAACCCCATTTTTGCCTACAGCGATGGTGCTGTGGCTGTAGATGCCAGAGTTATACTGGAGGAAGGTAAGTAATGAACCTAAAACAGATGTTGGAGCAATCGGCAAAGCGGTATGCTGGAAAGACGGCTGTTGCTATGGGTGAACAGAGGTTAACCTATGCCCAGTTGGATGAAGCCTCAAATAAGGTAGCCAATGCCTTAGTGGGAATGGGAGTAAGCAAAGGCGACCGAGTGGCTATATTATTGCCCAATAGCCCGGAGTTTGTCACTATCTACTTTGGAGTGGTCAAGATTGGTAGCATTGCTGTTCCACTGGATATCAGATATAAGATGGATGAGTTAACCTCCCTGTTTGATGACTTTCAGCCCAAGGTCTTAGTGAGCGAAAGTCCCACTCTGGAGACAATAGTTCCTGCTTTGAGCAGATTTAGCTATATTGAGCATGTTATAGACTTGAGTGGCGAATATAAGGGTCAGTTCCTCAGTTATCAGGAGATTATGTCTGCCAGTTCAGCACCGATAGCCGAGGTGGAGCTAGAGCCTGAAGATATAGCCCATATCGCCTACTCCTCAGGTCCCACCATTCATCCTAGAGGGGTTGTGTTGTCTCATCAAGCCCTGGTCAGGGAAGCAGCTATATCAGGTGAGGGATTTCAGCAGACCGATAAAGATATAGTGGTGCTGTTTGCCCTGCCTATGCATCATGCCTTTGGCTTGGTAGTGGTATTGCTGACTGCAGTTTCCAAGGGTAGCACGGTGATAATGTTACCCGGGTTATCTATTGATAGTCTTCTAGAGGTTATTGAGAGGGAGAGGGCAACCATATTTATGGGGGTGCCCTTTGTTCATACCCTGATAGTTAACGCGATCGGGGCGGAGGGGATAAAGCATGATTTGAGCTCTCTCCGTCTGTGGGGCACGGCTGGGGCGGCTATGCCGGCTGATATTTCGCAGAAACTCAGGCAGCATTTTGGCTTGGATACCGTTGATTTCTGGGGCATGACCGAATCTGCAGCTCATGTTACCTGCCAGTCCCTTGATGGAGCTGGAAAGCCTGGCTCGGTTGGGAAGGCTTTGCCCGGCTGGAAGCTAAAGATAGTAGATAGTAATGGCAGGGCACTGCCCCCCAACCAGCCAGGTGAGATAATTGTTAGAGGACCAATAATGAAGGGGTATTATACTAATCCTCAGGCTACCGCTGAGGCAATAAAGGATGGCTGGCTTTATACTGGTGATATTGGCAAGGTTGATGAGGAAGGCGACTTGTTTCTTATAGGGAGGAGCAAGGAGGTGATTATCGTAAAGGGTCAGAATGTCTATCCCAGTGATATTGAAGAGGTGTTGTATACTCACCCCAAGGTAGCCGAGGCGGCAGTGGTGGGAATTCCCGATGAAATACGGGGGGAGACAATTAGAGCTATTATAAGCTTGAAGGAGGGAGAGGTAGCTACTGAGCAGGAGATTAAACACTTCTGTCGAGAACACATGGCTGATTACAAAGTGCCTAGACAGGTCGGCTTTATGGATTCCTTACCCAAAACTGCTGCTGGCAAAATTGATAAGGAAGAGCTCAAATAGGCTCGGTTGAGTTTGCAGGTGGAGAAATACGGATGAAGAGAAGGGTAGTGATAACCGGAGCGGGGGCGGTAACCCCCTTGGGGGTGGGGGTGGAGGAAAGCTGGCGAGCTTTATGCCAGGGGAAATCGGGTATTGGCGCGATTACCAGGTTTGACGCTAGCGATTTTCGAACCAGGATTGCCGGTGAAGTCAACGGGTTTAATCCGTTGGATTTTATGGACAGGAAGCTGGCAAGGAGGGGAGACCGTTTTATCTATTTTGCTCTAGCTGCCACTCGGATGGCGCTCGAGGATTCCGGGCTGAGCATAAATGCCAGTAATAGTGGGAGGGTGGGGGTATCGGTGGGGACAGCCATGGGTGGAATAGAGAGTTTGGAGAAGAACCATCAGCTGCTGCTTGAGGGGGCTCGCCAGCAGATTTCCCCCTTTTTTATACCCAGTTTCTTGTGCAATATGGCAACCGGGCAGGTTGCTATTCAATTCGGAGCCAGGGGAGCCAATATGTGCTCGGTGACCGCTTGTGCCTCAGGGACGCATGCTATTGGAAATGCCTTTAGGGTTATCCAGCGTGGTGAGGCTGATGCCATGATTGCTGGTGGGGCTGAGGCGGCTATCAGACCAGTCATATTTGCCGGACTGGATGTAATAAAGGTCATGACTACCAGAAACGAGGAGCCAGAGAAGGCTAGCCGTCCCTTTGATAGAGACCGTGATGGCTTTATTATTGGCGAGGGAGCGGGGATGGTCATCTTGGAGGAGCTGGAGTTCGCCCTAAATAGGGGAGCCAGGATTTATGCCGAGGTATTGGGCTATGGTCTTAATAGTGATGCCTATCATATAACCGCCCCGGACCCTTTGGGGGAGGGGGCAGCCGGTTGTATGAAAATGGCGCTCGACGATGCCGGCATTTCCATTGCTCAGGTTGATTATATTAATGCCCACGGCACATCAACAGTGCTAAATGACCTATCTGAAACTCGGGCGATAAAGAGTGTCTTTCAGGGGCAGAGCAACAGGATACCGGTGAGTAGTAACAAATCGATGATGGGTCATTTGTGGGGTGCTGCTGGGACAGTGGAGGCAATATTTTGCCTGTTGACTATTAACCAGGGTATTATCCCGCCTACCATCAATTATGAAACCCCGGACCCTGAGTGTGACCTTGACTATGTGCCCAACGTGGCTAGGCAAGCCGAGGTAAAGGTAGCCCTCTCTAACTCCTTTGGTTTTGGTAGCACTAATGCTACCTTGATTTTTGGTCGGTTCCGCGCATAAAAACTATTCCTCTTTTCGATTTGATGCCCGCCTTCAAACCCTTGCAATTTATAGCAGTATATGGTATATTATACATAGAGAGACTAGGTATTATTCTCAGCGAGGTGATAAATGGCACAAAGGCGTGGGCTAATCAAGGGCGGTTTTGATTCCTTGCTTCTTTGCTTAATAGCTCAGCAGCCGATGTATGGCTACCAGATTATTAAGGAGCTTGAGAAGAGAAGCCAGGGCTACTTTAGATTTAAGGAGGGCACTCTGTATCCCGCTCTTCACCGCTCGGAGAAAGCGGGCTTAATCCAAGGCAAATGGCAAACGCTGCCCAGTGGTCGGCAGAGAAGATATTATCATATCACTGAAAAAGGGCTCCATAGCCTAGCAGCCAAGAGGAGCCAGTGGCTGGATTTTCTGGCTGCCATGAACCTAATTATTCAGCCAGTATCTGACTGATGTGAGGCGGATGAAGTGACAACTGCTCTGAGCCATTACCTGGATAGTGTGAGGGAGAATCTGAGGCTTGACCACTCCTTAGAGCGGGAGGTCATCCACGAGCTAGAGACGCATATTGAGGATGAGCTCCAGGAGCTGAAGGAAGCTGGGCTATCGGAAGAGGAGGCGGCTAATACCTGTTTAAGTCTTTTGGGCTCGGCTAAGCTGGTAGCCCGTCAGATATATGAGGCTCATAGCCAGGGGACTTGGAGTCAGGCACTATTAGCTGCCATGCCCCACCTGCTTTTTGGTCTGTTATTTGCTCTGAACTGGTGGCGAGGTATTGGCTGGCTATTAGGCATGCTGGTGATAGTTCTCAGTATGGCAGTCTATGGCTGGTGGCGGGGTAAACCAGCCTGGCTTTTCCCCTGGCTGGGTTACTCTTTACTGCCGGTGGTGTTTGCTGGTCTCCTGTTGCTCTATCTGCCTGAGGGGTTGTCTTGGGTGGCAATACTCCTCTATATCCCAATGGCATTATGGCTGTTATACTCCATCACGGTTCAAACCATAAAGAGGGATTGGTTATATAGCTCGCTGATGCTGCTCCCGATACCGATTATCATCGGTTGGTTCTTGGCTGTTGAGCCGGTGGATAAATTCCCAGAGTATTGGCTTCAGCGCCTCCAAGATTTTGCCCCCTGGATTGGATTAAGCTTTCTAGCTTTAGCGGTAACTGTAGCTACATTTATTCGTTTGAGAAAGCGTTGGTTAAAGGTATCGGTCTTGGTTATGTCGGGACTGATAACTTTAACCATGGTCGCCTATTATACTGGCGGTAGGCTCAGTGTGCCCGCCTTTTTGATTCTAATCATAGTAATGCTGATTCTTCTGCTGAGCCCAGCGTTGGTGGAACGAACGCTAAGACATGCTGGGCAACGAGCAGGGCTATGATGCAAAAGGTAGCCATTGTCACTGACAGTATAGCCTGCCTCACCAGGGAACTGGTGGAGCAGTATGGGATTAAGATTGCACCCCTCCCCTTTTACGTTGGGGATAAAGTCTATAGGGACTGGGTGGACATAACCCCGTCTCAGGCTTATGAGTTCTTTCTGAAAGACCCAGACTCGTTTAAGTCAATGGGTGCCTCGCCCGGCGTTTTCCTTGAACCCTACCGCGAGGCGAGTAAGCAAGCCAAAAACATTCTTTGTGTTACCATCTCGGCTAAGATTAGTGGTGCCTATGATGCTGCTCAACTGGCTAAAGAGCAAATCAAGACAGAGTTTCCCCAGACCTCTATAGAGGTATTGGATTCTCAGACGGTTGCTGCCGCTGAGGGTTTTGTTGCCCTGGCTGCGGCTCGAGCGGCAGAGGGCAGGAGCCTGGCTGAGGTAGTTAGAGCAGCCGAGGAGATGAGAGATAGGGTTACCTTCCTTGCCCTTTTGGATACCATCCGTCATGTTTACCGCACCGGGCGCATACCCAAGATAGCATCCCAGGTAGGGTCTATGCTTAATGTCAGACCGATTCTTACTACTTCCTCTGGGTTGGTTCGTTTTATCGGCGCAGTGAGAAGCAGAGAGCGTGGCATAGAGCGGATTCTTAAGATAATGAGAGATAAGGTGGGAGAGAGTCCGGTTCATGTGGCGGTGATGCATGCCTATGCCCCAGAAGAAGCCGAGAGGCTAAAGGAGAGGGTCTCCTCTGAATTCAATTGCGCTGAACTCTGGGTTGCTGAGTTTAGTCCACTGATGGGCTATGCTACTGGTACCGGAACCTTGGCTCTCGCTTTTTATAAGGAGGGCTAGTGGTTAGTGGGATTATAGCTGTAGTTCTTGGCTACCTACTGGGTTCCATTCCATCAGCCTATATTGCCACCCGTGTGGCTACGGGCAAAGACGTTCGCCAGTTGGGTGGGGGTAATGTGGGTGGCTTGAATGTCTACCGAGAGGTGGGAGCTATACCTGCTATGGTGGCGGGCATTGCTGATGTGGGTAAGGGGGCAGCAGCGGTAGCCATAGCCCAATGGCTGCTGGATGTTTCCCAGCCCTTCGTCCTGCTCACTGCATTGGCAGCAGTGGCTGGTCATAACTGGATGGTCTTCCTGAAATTCAGCGGTGGCAAGGGTATGGGTGCAACCATAGGTGCCCTATTTATTCTGCTGCCCCTCTATGGTTATCCGCTGGGATTAGCCTTCTTTTTCGGTGTAGTCCTGATACCCTTCATAATCACCCGCAATGTTGCCCTGTCTATGTTCATTGGGCTCCTTTCCTTGCCCTTCATCGCCTGGCTGGGGATGGAATCTACACCATTTATCATCTTCAGCGTTGTCCTCGGCTTAATAATAGCGGTAAAATTTCTCCCCACCGCTAGGGCGGCTTGGGCTAGGGTTGAGAGCATCAAGGGTTTTATCTTTTACCGCGGGCAAAAAGGTAAGAGGTAGCAGAGCATCTAGCAAAAATGAGGGAAACATTCTATAATGGGGGGTGTGGAGGATAGTCAGCTTATTTCCGATGTGCAGCAACTGACCGATGGCTTGGGAGAGCTTCCCGAGCCTGTAGTCAAGCCCACTTTTATCGCCGTCAGCGGGTTGCCTGGAACAGGAAAATCTTACTTCTGCAGTAAACTAGTCGAGAGACTACCCCTTGTTATTCTGGAAAGTGACGCCTTACGCAAGGCGCTTTTCTCATCGCCAAGTTATAGCTCGCAGGAGAGCTCACGTCTTTTCCGGGCATTGCACCTCCTCATTAAAAGGCTACTTAAGAAAGGGATTTCCCTTATCCTAGATGCTACCAATCTATCAGAGCGCTATCGTGAGCGCCTGTATAATATTGCTGACCGTCTGGATGTGAGGCTTATCCTGGTGCGGGTTGAGGCGCCTCCCCAGGTAGTATATGAACGGCTTAAGACCAGGCTAGAAGGAGACAATCCGGGGAGTAAATCGGACGCAGACTGGGTGGTATACCAGAGAATGAAGCCCTCGGTTCAGAAAATCAGTCGTAACCACTATGCTGTGGATACCTCTAAAGATACTACCCCGGTATTGGACAAAATTGTTCGAGAGGCGAGGCGTTAGGTCTAAACAGGGAAGGAGACGTGAGGTGAAGATTGAAGTCATAGCTGGTGATATCACCGAGATTGAAGCTGATGCTATCATAGTGAATTTCTTTGAGGGGACGGAGCGTCCTGATGGTGACTTAGCTGGAGTAGACAAGGCTCTGGGTGGGGCTATCTCTCAGCTCATTGGTCAGGGTGAAATAAAAGGTAAACTCAATGAGATAACTATTATTCATAGCCTGGGTAAGCTCCCGACAGCTAGAGTTGTGGTTGTTGGCTTAGGTAAAAAGGAGGAGCTATCTCAGGATAGGGTTCGGATGGCAGTGGGTGAGACTTGCCGACTTTTGCAACAGAAGGGGATTAGCAATGTCGCTACTATTGCCCTGGGAGCGGGGGTAGCTGGAACAAGTCTGGAGGGTGCTTCTCAAGCGGTGACCGAGGGTGCCCTGCTCGGCGTCTACTCATTTCGTAGGCATATAACCAAAGAGGCTGAGCATGGTGAGCTTAAACGGCTTACCATAGTGGAAGCTGATGAGACCAAGCTCCCTATTTTGCAACAGGGTGGCGATAAAGGCAGGGTTCTGGCTGAGGCTACCGAACTGGCTCGTGACATGGTCAATGAGCCGGCTAACTATATGACACCCCCTCATATGGCTGAGACAGCAGCTAGCCTGGCTAAAGCCTATGGGCTTAAACTCGAAGTTCTGGAGCAGGAGCAGATGCGGGAGCTAGGCATGGGGGCGCTATTGGGGGTGACCCAGGGAAGTCAGCAACCTCCAAAATTCATCGTCCTCCATTATCGTGGGGGCGATTCGGCTCAGATTGATTTAGCCCTGGTTGGTAAAGGGATAACCTTTGATTCCGGGGGTATTTCAATAAAGCCATCAGAGGGGATGCAGGAGATGAAGGGTGATATGGCTGGTGGTGCAGCGGTTATGGCGGCGATAAGTGCCATTGCTCAACTTAAGCCCAAGATTAGTGTGGTGGCTATTGCCCCCTGTGCTGAGAACCTGCCCGGTGGTGAAGCCTTGAAACCCGGCGATGTCCTAACTGCTATGAATGGTAAGACCATCGAGATTATCTCCACTGATGCCGAGGGGCGGCTTATCCTGGCTGATGCCTTATGCTATGCCAATAAGCTTGGTGCCAAACTTATAGTGGACGTGGCTACGCTAACC
>DAOWJM010000011.1 GCA_030640325.1 Dehalococcoidia bacterium
GCTGAGTCATCACCAACTACAATCACAGATTGCCCTCTCTTTTCCAGCCTCTTCCTAAGCTTATCCGGGTTAAGTTCCTGCCCCTTAATCACAAAATTAGTGCAATACCCGTAGGGCACCTCCTCCGCACCCACCATCTGTGGCACCTTAGCAGTGAGTGGTATGCTACTGGCGATCATCCAGGGCCTGCGTAGCTTCAACTGCTCTACCTCGCCTTTAAGGTAGTGGAGAGCACCCTCCAGGATGGTATATAAACCTTGCCCCCCAGCGTCCACCACACCCGCTTCCATCAATACCGGCAGAAGGCTAGGTGTATTAGCCACCGACTCCTTGGCAGCACCGACTGTAGCTTCCACAACCGAGACCACATCATCGCTAACATCAGCGGCATGCGCCTGGGCAGCCGATGCAGCCTCTCTAATTACGGTAAGGATAGTCCCTTCTACGGGATTGCTTAACCCTTTATAAGCCACCGTTGATGCCTGTGATAAGGCATCAGCCAGCTCACTGCCAGTAAATGATTCCTTTTCCGCCAAACCCTGTGCCAGACCCCGCCAAATCTGCGACAGGATTACCCCGCTATTACCCCGAGCCCCTATCAGTGCTCCCCTAGCCATAGCTTGAGCTACGGCTGAAGCACTATCAGCAGGAGCCTGATAGGCTTCCTCCATAGTGGAACGCATGGTAAGCAGCATGTTAGTCCCCGTATCCCCATCAGGCACAGGGAAGACATTCAGGGCATCAATATCTGCGGCGCTCTTCTCCAACCAGGCAGTAGCGGCAGAAAACATTTCCTTTAAATCTTGCCCAGTGATAGAATTGGCTTGCCCCATCTTATCCAATCCTTGCCAGATTATTTATCATCCTCACCCGCTTTATCCCCCTCTCCTTCAAAGGAGAGGGGGAGAGGGAGGTTTTGAAGGGGCAAAGCCCCTTCAAGCTTTCCCTGATAAACCACCCTCATCCTTGCCAGAATCGCCTGGCTATGTTAGTATTATAAACGAAATTTTACAGTAAATTTGTCCGATAGTCAAAGGAGAGGAAATATTGAAATGCGATTTATGCGGCAAATCGCCACAATTCGGTCACAATATAAGCCACTCTAAGCGTCATACCAAGCGTCGCTGGGTGCCTAATATTCATCCGGTTACTATCGTTATAGATGGTCAGCCCAAACGACTCAACCTGTGCACTAGATGCCTGCGCAATCAGCATAAAATGGCTAAAGTAGGCTAGCCCGGAGCTTTCCCAGGGCTTCGTTTACTGTTTGTCCCAAACCAAACACTGCTGCCCCAGCTACTAGCACCCTAGCCCCCGCCTTCACCACCTTGGGAGCAACCTCAGCATTGATGCCGCCATCCACCTCCAGCTCAGCGGTTAAACCCTTTTCATCCAGTTCAGCACGCAGACGGGCTATCTTATCTAGCATAGCCTCAATAAAGGTCTGCCCGCCAAAGCCGGGCTCGACCGTCATCACCAGAACCAAATCCAGGGAGCAAAGAACCTCCCCGAGCGTATCTATAGGTGTGCCCGGTTTGAGGGCAACCCCTGCCTTAACCCCCAATTCCTTAATTGCTTGCACCGCTTGGCGAATATGGGGGCAGGCTTCTATATGAACGGTGATAATGTCAGCCCCGGCATCAACAAATTGACCGATTTGATGCTCTGGTGCCTCAACCATAAGATGGACATCCAGAGGGAGGTTTGCCCAATGACGAATGGCGGCTACCACTGGAGCACCAATGGTTATTGGGGGCACAAAATGCCCATCCATAACATCTACATGAATGTAGTCGGCACCAGCCTTGGTGGCTTCAGCTACCTGCTCACCGAGGCGACTGAAATCGGCAGAGAGGATAGACGGGGCAAGCTTGACCTGAGGGCTACTTTCCACCCTTTGCTCCGATTGATTTCTTAGCAGTGGCTAACGCCCGCTCCACCTGCCTGGGGGCAGTCCCGCCAATAATATCCCTAGCGGCAATAGATGATTCTGCAGTAACGGAGTAAACATCCTGCTCAAATAGGGGAGAAAAATTCTTATATTCAGCTAGGCTGAGTTCACTGAAGGGTTTATCCTTTTCCATAGCGTAGCTTACCAACCTAGCCACTAGAGCATGGGCGGTGCGGAAGGCTTCCCCCTTCTTGACCAGGTAGTCAGCCAGGTCAGTGGCTAGAATGTAACCTTGTTCCACCGCCCGCCGGGTATTTTCCGGCTTAACCTTAAGGGTCTTGACCATTCCAGAGAATACCTCCAAGGTGGATAGCAGGGTATCCACGGTATCAAAGAAGCCCTCTTTATCCTCCTGCGTATCTTTATTATAGGACAGGGGGAGAGCCTTCATAGTGGTCAGCAGAGCCATAAGTCTGCCGTAGACCCTTCCCGTCTTACCACGAGCCAGCTCGGCAACATCAGGGTTCTTCTTTTGGGGCATAATGCTTGAGCCGGTGGCATAAGCCTCATCAAGCTCAATAAAGCCGAACTCTGCCGATGACCACAGAATAATCTCCTCGGCCAGTCTCGAGAGGTGCATCATGCAGAAGCTGGCGGCGGCTTCATACTCTAAAATAAAGTCCCTATCCGAGACGGCGTCC
>DAOWJM010000072.1 GCA_030640325.1 Dehalococcoidia bacterium
CATGCTTCTATTCTCAGCCTGAGAGCTAAAAAACCGGAACTAGCGCGTCCTTTCAAGATTGGTTGGAACATAAGGATTAAGGGACGTGAGATGCCGGTAAGTACTATCATAGGTCTATTGGCAACAACAACAATATGGATTATCATACTAATTACCCAGCCCTATTGCCGCTGGGTGGGAACCATCTGGATGGTTGCTGGCTTAGTTATTTACTACCTCTATCGGCGAAAAGAGCATTTGCCATTAACACACATACCCAAGAAGCCTGGAGAATTGGGTTAACAGGAAGCACTAAATAAAAAACTTTCAAAAAGTCATCTTTGAATAATCAAGGGTATTGTAGATTTTCCACCAGAAGATTATAATACAAATTGCTCAACAGAAAATGTGAATAGAAGGTAATGGAGTTCAACAAGATTTTGGTGCCGGTAACCGGCACCCAAGCTGATGACGAGGCAACGAGGTTAGCCTGCAGGCTGACCAAGAAGAATAAGGGCAAAATCTGGGCAGTTTACGTTATTGCCATAAAACGTTCACTGCCATTAGATGCTGAGATTGAACCTGAAATTAGAAAGGCAGAGGGCATACTAGACCATATAGCAAGCGTGGCTGAAGAAGAAGACTGCGAGGTAGAGACCGACCTACTTCAAGCCCGTGAAGCAGGTCCAACTATTGTCGATGAAGCCGCAGAACGAGAGGTTGACCTAATCCTAATAGGTGTTACCTACAAGAGACACTTCGGACAGTTTAGCCTGGGTAGCGTGGTGCCCTATGTGCTTAAAAATGCTCCCTGCCGTGTTATACTATATCATCAATATACTCCCTAAACGAGTTTGACATTATGAAAGTAGTAATTATGGGCTGTGGGCGGGTAGGAGCTCGACTAGCTGGATTGCTAGACATCGAAGGACATAATGTTGCCATTTTGGACACCGATGCTTATAGCTTTCGCAGGCTACCTCCTGACTTCGGTGGCACAGCACTAGTGGGCAATGGCACTGATGAGGAATCGCTTAAAAAGGCAGGCATAGAGGAAGCCGATGTCTTTGTGTCTTTAACTCAAGGAGACAATCGCAATGTCATGGCAGCTCAAATTGCCAAGTATATCTTCAATGTGCCCAAGGTAGTCTGTCGAATCTATGACCCTCTGCGCCGAGAGCTATATAACTCTCTGGGGCTAGAAGCCTTCAGTCCAACCACAATATTTGCCCAAATGCTAAAGGAAAAACTAGAGGGGTAAGGCAAAAATATGTACATCATTATTATCGGTGGTGGCAAGGTGGGCTATTACCTGGGCAGAGCTCTATTAGATGAAGGGCACGAGATATTGGTGGTGGAAAAGGACCCAGATAGAAATGAGTTCATCTGTGGCGAGCTTGGCAGTGTTTGCATCCGAGGCGATGGCTGTGAAGTAGCTACCTTGACTGAAGTGGGCACTGGGCGAGCTGACATGTTCATTGCAGTAACCGGTGATGATGAAGATAACCTGGTTGCCTGCCAGGTAGCCAAGCATAAATTTAATGTGCCTCGGACTATAGCCCGCATCAGCAATCCGCAGAATGAGACTATCTTTAAGAAGCTAGGTATCGATGTTACTGTAAGCAGCACTAATATCATCCTTGAAAACATAGAAGAGGAAGTGCCAACGCACCCCTTGACGCATTTGCTTACCATTAAAGATAAGGGACTGGAAATTGTAGAAGTAAAAATCCCGCCTGACTCAACTACGATAGGCAAATCAGTAAAGGAGCTTTCGCTACCACCAGAAACTGTCCTATCTCTAATTATTCGTAAGCAACGGAAGCCCATTGTCCCTACTGCCGATACCATCCTTCAAGCTGAAGACCAAATCATAGCTGCTACCACCCCTGAGTCGGAAGAGGCACTAAGGACTGCCCTGAGAGGTTCTTGACTGCTTAAAGCTGACAGCTCTCCTGCCAGTCAAGCGTTTGACGGAAATATACTGTTTATTATATTATGAATACCGAATGTCAAATTTCCAGCTAATTAATCCACCCTAGAAAGGAAGATAAACTATGGAGCAAGAGAAAACGAGTGCCACAACAGCAGAAATCACGGCTAAAGGTAGAACCACAGGGGCAGTTAGGTGTATGAACTGTATGGAGAGGATTAGGCCACCACTGGGGGCAAAAACATTTAAGTGCCCTCACTGCAGCTTTGAGTGGCGCATATCATGGCCATTACCCAAATTCCCTAGAATAAGGGGGCCAGTCTGGGATGTAAACAGACGGTTAACTGAAGAAGCGATGAGTAAAAAAGGAAAGGGGAAAAAGTAGATATGGCACTAGATAGAAAGATAGCTTATATTAATTTAACTACCGGTGAGATTGAAACCAAGCCCATCCCCATCAGTATCAGGAAGAAATTCCTTGGTGGTCGAGGACTTGATATGTATCTTATGTATAACCATATCAAGCCCGGCATTGACCCCCTCGGACCGGATAATGTGGCTTTTGTCAGCGCCGGGGTTCTGGTGGGCACATTAGCCTCGGCCACAGCCAGAACCCATATTGCTGGCAAGTCGCCGCTTACTGGTTTTGTTGGCAGTGCTAACATGGGCGGCTTCTTTGCCCCCGAGATGAGATGGGCCGGCTTTGACCACCTAGTGATAAAAGGAAAGGCAGAAAAACCAGTCTATCTCTGGATTCGTAATGGTGAAATTGAGATAAGAGATGCCGAAAACATCTGGGGAAAGACAGTTACTGAGACCCAAGAGATTATCCGGGAAGAGCTAGATGACAGAGACATAAAAATACTCACTATCGGTCCTGCCGGTGAAAAGCTAGTCAGGTTTGCCAATGTTATGACCGAGATTAAAAATGCTGGTGGGAGGTCTGGGATGGGCGCTCTCCTTGGCTCCAAAAACCTTAAGGCTATCGCCGTCAGGGGCACTATGGACCTAAAGATAGAGCGCCCTGCTGAAGCCCTGGAATATAATAAAAGGGTAATCACTCAGGTAATCTCGGCTAAGGTATCCCAGACACAAGGGAGATTAGGCACCCCCTTCATCTGGGGAGCAACTAACTCTTGGGGTGGAATCAGAACCAGAAACTTCCAAGCCAACCAATTTGAGTATTGCGATGATATTGAGCCTGAGTCAATTGATGAACATGCCATTGGCATGGCTGGCTGCTTTGGCTGCCAGGTTCACTGCCGAGCCAAATATATAATACCCGACGGTCCCTATAAAGGGGTTTACGACGAAGGACCAGAGTACACCGCACAGGGCGCATTAACCGCAGAACCGGGGTGCAAAAACCTGGTTAACCTGTTGGTAGGTAATCACCTGCTGAATATGTATGGTCTGGATATCTTGGAGACAGGCAGCCTAATCGCTTGGGCAATGGAACTCTACGAAAAGGGAATCCTTAGTGACAAGGATACCGATGGCTTGGAATTAAGGTTTGGAAATGATGAGGCACTCATTGAGATGATACACCGTATTGCCCGCAGAGAGGGATTGGGCGACATCCTGGCTGAAGGTGGGTTACGAGCTGCTGAAAAGATAGGCAAGGGCTCAATCAAATACCTCATCCATGTCAAGGGGATGAGCAACCTTCATTCAGATGAGAGACCAACACCAGCCTTGGCCCTGGGTATAGCCACCGGTTCCAGAGGTTCCGACCATCTCAGAAGCCGACCAGCTATTGACCTCTATGGACTACCAGAGCCGGTATTAAGAAGGATATATAGTCAGCCAGTAGCCTATGATGGTCCAATAAGCTCACATTGGAGAGACTATGAAGGAAAACCGTGGGAGGTAAGATGGCAAGAGCTATGCTATGAGGCGGTGGACTGCCTGGGTATATGTAAGTATCACACTATATTCCTTGGACCAAACTTCCCCAACTTTGAGGAATGGTCTAGATTGCTTTACTACAATACCGGGTTGGAGATGTCACCACTGGACATCTGGAATGTAGCTGACCGAGCTTACACTATGGAGAGGCTATTCAACATCAGGGAGGGACTAACCAGGAAGGACGATTGGCTGGTTGACCGATATTTTGACGAGCCAACCACACGGGGTGTACCAGCCGCTTGTGGCGTGACCATAGATAGAGAAAAGTTCGCCAAGATGATAGATGAATACTACGAGCATCATGGCTGGGATGAGAATGGTGTTCCCCACCCCGAGACTCTAAAGAAGCTAGACATAGATAAAGAGCCATCTCATATGCTCTAGCTGCGCAACATACTATTAGGGAGGACTAAATTCATGGCTAAAGTGTTAATGATAGATTATGAAAAATGCACCGGCTGCCGATTGTGCGAGCTTGTCTGCTCAGTTAAACACGAAGGGGTAAGCAACCCTGCCCGAAGCCGAATAAAGATAGTTAAGTGG
Source organism: Dehalococcoidia bacterium (assembly GCA_030640325.1). Classification (GTDB taxonomy): domain Bacteria; phylum Chloroflexota; class Dehalococcoidia; order Dehalococcoidales; family BS750m-G39; genus DAOWJM01. Next base: position 4,367 of record DAOWJM010000072.1, read on the forward strand.
GAGATGGAAGGGCGATATGTCCCCATGTCCTGTCAGCAGTGTGAGTCAGCCCCATGTATGGCAGTATGTCCGGTAAAGGCTATATCCCGAGATGAGGAGATGGGGAGGGTGGATATTGATTATGATGTATGTATTGGCTGCCGGATGTGCGTCGCCATCTGCCCCTTTGGGGCTATGTCATTTGATACCCTGGCTCAAAAGGTAATCAAGTGCGATTTCTGTGATGGTGACCCCCTTTGTGTCAAATTCTGTGAAGTTGGGGCTATACAGTATGTAGATGCCAGTATGGTTAGCACAGTAAAGCAGGTAGCAGCAGCAGAGAAATTCACCAGTATAATGCAAAAGGTGGCTGCAGCTATATCCACTGTATAATGCAGACTCCGTGCAGAAGAAGGGCTGGACCTATTGGGGTGTCTTACATAAGATGCCCCAATAAATTAATAGCGAGTTGAAGACATGAACCAAGACTTACCTATCTGGATAATGGAACCGGAGCTAATCCACAAAAGGGATTTGTTCGCCAGGAAGTTATTTGAAGGTGGTCAGAAAAAAGCCCTTATCCCAGAGACACCAAGTATTGACGACATCAAACAGCAGCTAAGAGAGATTCGGGAACACGCTCGCCAAAATATAAACTCGCTTGTTGAGGAACTTCAAACCAATTTAGGTCACCAATACCAGCAAGTTGAGGTAAAATTGGCGGTTGATAATATTGAAGCGGTAAGATATATCGCTGAAATCTCAGATGGGATTGGAATTGTATCCACCAATAACTCCAGTATAGTCAGCCAGGAATTAAAACCAGAGCTGCTCGCCAATGGCTTCACGGTTATCAACTCCTACCTTGATGAATTTGAGGCCAAGAAAAGAGAAATCCTTGATTACTGGGACCTTCCCGGTTTAAGGGACAAAAACCTCCTGGGAACCTTTGGCGTCTCCCTAAAAATGGCTGGTCTAGCCGATACTGACAATAAGAAATACCTAGCCCTGCTGGGAGTGAATGCTATAGCCGCCGAGGATGGCACAGTATTTTTTCTACAGCATTTCTCCAACATCTATGATGATTTGAAGCAGGCTAATAAGGTTATCCTTGTCGTTGGTCTGGATAAGATAGTCAAAAGCAGGCAGGATGCTGCCTTCCAAACCAAATGTATGGGCATATTTGGTATGGAGAGTGTGCTGCTGGATATCGAGCCCAAACCGAGTAAACCACCGTCTATAGCTGAGCTATCACTCCCCCCGGGAGGCAAGGAGAGGGAACTACACCTGCTCATCCTGGACAACGGTAGAACCAACCTTCTGAGGGGCAATTTCGGCGATTTATTCTTATGTATAGGCTGCCGGGCATGTAATCAGCACTGTCCTATTCGCCACTCCTTCACCGAGGTTGACTATATCTGGACACCGAAGAACTATCTGAGCCAGCTCCTATATGGAACAAGCAGCTCTATTGACGTATGCCTCCATTGTGAAGCCTGTCGGCTAGAGTGTCCCCTGGATATTGACCTTCCCCTTCTGATGTGGCAGGCGAAGATAGACTACATCAACAAGCACGGCAGGTCGCTCAAGCATAAGATACTGGGTACGCCCGAGATGTTAGCCAAACTGGGCACCGCTTTTGCCCTACTTGCCAACTGGATGATGAGACTCAAGTTGGCGAGAATACCTATGGAAATCATAATCGGGATTGATAGAAGAACCAAACTGCCCACATTTCACTTCCAGACGTTTAGAAAGTGGTTTGAGAAGAATGGCTGAGGATTTAATCGGCAACAAAAAGGTAGCTTACTATAGCGGTTGCTTTGCCAATTACTACTCCCCAGAGGTAGGGGAAGCCATGGTCAAGGTGCTGCGAAAGAATGGGATTGAGGTAATGGTGCCCGACCAGATATGCTGCGGCTTACCTATGATGGCTAAGGGGAATACCAAGGGAGCATATGAAAACATGGAACATAACACCAGAGTATTCGGTCAGGCAGTGTCAGATGGCTATGCCCTCATCACCACCTGCTCTAGCTGTAGCTTATTCATAAAGCGAGATTACCCCCTGTGGATGATGGGCAGCGAAATGGCAAAGCAAGTATCGCAGAACCTGTACCATTTCAGCGAATATCTGTTGTTGCTACATAATAGGGGTGAGCTAAATACCGACTTTCACCCCATACCCCAGACCGTTTTTTACCACACCCCCTGTCATCTGACAGCCCAGGAAATAGGCGATGTAACGGTCAAATTGCTCCAGCTAATCCCGGGCATAACCATAAAGCATGTAAGCACCGAGTGCTGCGGGATGGGTGGCGCCTATGGCTATGAGAAGGTTAACTACCGACTGGCAAAGGAGATAGCCGGCAAGCTATACAGTGAAATAAAGGAAAACCCCGCCGACCGAATAGTAACCGACTGTGGCGGCTGTAAGCTACAAATAGAAGCCGGCACCGGGCTCAAGGTTGACCACCCCGTCATATTAATTAAAGAGGCCTACGGTTTATAACCGCCGGGCGGCGAATATACTGCTGCCCACCTCCCTCATAAACAATCTCTTTATTAGGTGTTTGACGGAAGCGCATTCTTTATTGTATGGTGAGCTTTAGTTAGCCAAATGGCAAATACAATAGTTCACTCACAACTATCTAAAGAAGCAGCCCACTAAGTAGAGCTAATTCAGGAGGCCTTCCATGACCAAGAATAGATATTGGGCGCTGATTATTATTCTCCTGGTAGCTATCATCGCTATCGGTGGCATAGCAGCCTGGTCAAGATATAGCCAACCCCAGCCCATAGAGATTTCTATACCACCGAGTCAAGAGTTAACCGGTGAGATTTACATCGGTGGTGCGGTGAGTAATCCCGGCTTCCATCCCCTAAAATCCGGGAATAGCATAGAAGCTCTGATTAAAGCTGCCGGCGGCACCACCGATAACGCCGACCTCACCAGGCTCAAGCTCTATATTCCCAGGGTAGGAGAGGAACTGCCGCCACAGAAGATTGACCTTAACCGGGCTGAAGCCTGGCTGCTAATGGCTCTGCCCGGCATTGGCGAAAGCAAGGCTCAGGCTATCATAAACTATCGCCAGCAGATAGGGGCATTCCGCAACATCAATGAGATAACCGAGATTCAGGGAATAGGACCCGCTATCTACGAGCAGATTAAACACCTGATTACTGTAGCCGACTAATACTCAGGATGGAGGCTCGTGCCGCTTATCTATCTAAGTTGCGCCTGGGTAGCTGGTATCTATTTGGGGTCAAAATTTGCCCTGCCTCTAGCCCTCATTCTTATTGGGCTTATCCCCCTCCCCCTGCTTTTCCTCTTCCGTCAACATCGTAAGGCAATAATTTTAATAGCAATTTGCTTTATTGCCCTCTTTGGCGGCGCTTTCTGCTATCAGGCAAGCCTGCCCACTGAAGATGAGAGTTTCATTAAGTCCTACAACGACCAAGAAACACAAGAAACAGTAGAAATCAAAGGGATGGTGAAAACCGACCCGGAGGTTAGGGATAAGACTACTCATATCCGCCTATCAGCTACAGAAATAAGACAGGATAACGGGTGGCAGGAGGTGTCAGGGGATGCCCTGCTATTTGTGCCCCGATATCCCGCCTATGAGTATGGCGATGTTCTCAAGGTAAAGGGAAGGCTAGAGACACCGCCTCAGCTTGATGACTTTGATTATAAAGAATATCTGGAACATCAGGGAATCTATTCCACCATGCTCTATCCCGAGATAGAAATTTTGGAAAGAGGAAAAGGGTTCAAGCCGCTGGAATGGGTTTACTCATTAAGAAATGGTCTATCCCAAACCCTGGCTGAGGTTTTGCCAGAGCCACAGGCGTCTCTAGCCCAGGGTATTATCTTGGGCAAGAGGGGCACAATTCCCACCTCAATCAAAGCCGATTTTGCTCACACCGGGACTGCCCACCTGTTAGCTATCTCTGGTCTCCACCTCAGCATCATAGCTGGCATCCTGCTCAGCATCGGTATATGGCTCTTTGGCAAAAGGCGCTATACCTATATCTGGTTGGCACTGGGCATCATCTGGCTTTATGCCTTAATTACCGGCATGCACACTCCGGTAGTTCGAGGAGCAATTATGGCTAGTCTGTTCCTCAGCGCCGAGCTTCTGGGCAGGCAGCGCACCGCCATCACCTCCCTAGCCTTCGCTGCCGCCATAATGGTAGGCATTAACCCCCAAATCCTATGGGATGCCTCCTTCCAATTGAGCTTTCTGGCTATGTCAGGCTTAATCTTCCTTGCCCCTCCCCTCATGGCTCTGGGGAGAAGAGCGGTTAACACCGCCATAGGTGAACAGGGGATAGGCGTATCTTTAGCCAATATTATCACCGATAGCTTTGGTGTAACTTTGGGAGCAGTCATAGCTGTGTGGCCAGTCATTGCTCACTATTTTGGCATCGTTTCATTTGTTGCTCCACTAGCCACACTCCTCGCCCTGCCGGCACTGCCCGGTATCATTGTCGCCGGGGCTCTGGCGGGACTCATTGGGCTGGTTGCCCTGCCCGTCGCCCAGGCTATAGGCTGGCTTGCCTGGCTGTTCACTTCATATATGCTCCTGATAGTAAATGGTTTTGCCTCTCTCCCCATATCATCCATTGAGGTAGGCTCGGTTGACACCGCCCTGATATTGGTTTACTATTCAGCCCTTGCCGCAGCTATCTGGCTCGGCAGCAGCAGGAAGAGATTGGGCGTCCGGATGTCCCAAGCTAAAACCTGGCTAAAGTCAGGGGCAAGTAAATCCACCGACCTTGCTTCCCGATTACCCAAGAGATGGGTTATCCCACCACTACTGGTAGTGGCTATTCTGGCATCGATTGCCGCCGCCACCATGCCCGATAATAAACTCCATGTAAGCTTTCTTGACATCGGTCAGGGTGATGCCATACTGATTCAGAAAGGAAATCAGCAGGTTCTGATTGACGGTGGACCCAGTCCCCAAGCCATAACCCTGGAGCTGGGCGATAAAATGCCCTTCTGGGATAGAACCATAGAATTGGTGGTGTTAACCCATCCCCACTCCGACCACATTACCGGACTGCTGGAGGTTCTACAGAGATACAAGGTGGAGCAGGTGCTCTATCCCGATTTAGATTGCGAGTCGCCCTTATACCAGGAATGGCTCAGATTAGTTGAGGAAAAGGATATTGAATACACCCTGGCTCAAGCCGGACAGCAGATTGACTTAGGCGAGGGAATAACGATAAAGGTGCTCCATCCCGGAACGCCTCTTTTAACTGGCACCGGGTCTGATATAAACAATAATAGCGTGGTATTACGCCTGAGCATGGGTAGGGTGAGCTTCCTTCTCACCGGTGATATAGAGCAGGAGGCTGAATTTGAGCTTATAGTCCAAAGAGCCGATTTAACCAGCACCGTGCTCAAGGTTGGTCATAGCGGTTCTTATACCTCCACCACGCCAGAATTTCTGGCGGCGGCTAACCCCGGGGTGGCGGTTATCTCAGTGGGGGATAACCCCTTTGGTCACCCCAGCGGTGAGGTTGTGGAGAGGCTGGAGGAAAAGCTAGGCGCGGAGAACATATACCTAACTTACGATGCTAAAACTGGCGAACATCACACCATAGAATTTATCACCGATGGGGAGAGGCTGTGGGTGAAGACGAAATTGTGATAAAATGTAACCATATAGAACAGAGGTGATTGAGATGAAGACCTTTCAGGTCATTCGTGGTGGCATTGTTTTCGAGCTTCAGCCTGAACCCGAGGGGGGCTATACAATAACTGTTCCCTCCCTGCCCGGATGCATTTCCTGTGGCGAAACCTTTGAGAAAGCTATGGAGATGATAAAGGACGCCATGGAAGGCTGGTTAGCTGTAGCCAAAGAAGAAGGTGTCCCAAACGGGAGGCAATGATGAGCAACTTACTAAACGAGGCTAAGAAAGTAATTGCTAGCAGATGGATAGATTATCTTCTTGCTGGGGGAATTAGCCTTATTTTGTTGGGGATACTCATCTTCATTTTTTCGGCTGTTTTTCCGGACATAAGGTGGCTTGCGCTAGCATTCAGCTTGCTTTCGGTGGGATTGGGGTGCATAGCACTAGCAATGGGAGGGAAGTCAGATGCAAGAATGAAGGCAATGGCAAACCTTGAATTTGATGAGAAGCTTGCCATGATGGCTAAATATGGGCGACCAATTGACTCAGAGGAATCATTCGTCAATGTGTTATATGACACTAGAGCCGCTTTGCGATTAAAGCACTGGGCAAGCAAAGCAATGAAAAGTGATTTCAAAGATGCGCTTGCGATGGTCATAAGAGAAGCCAAAGATATTAAGGATGAAACCTTAGTTAAAGGCCTTGAAGATTTGTGGAAAGAACACAATATCGACACGTGGTGATCAAGTTTCAGCAAGGCAGATTGAAACATTAAATCTGCCCTATTTCAAATTGCAGGTAGGTGCTATTGATACGCAATAAACTAATTGTCCCCATATCGACTCCCAAAGAAGAATGAATATTTATATCCCACCAACCATTCTCATAATTTTTGGATTAGCTTGCAATATAATTGGTGCGATTCTTATTTCATTAGAAGCATTTGGCATAAAGGAATTTATTGAGAAGTTACACGATGAGAGCACATATGAGCATAGATTAGTAGCCACTAGCTATATCGCAATGGTAAACGAATTTTCTGTATTCGTTCTAGTAAATTGCTTGTGGGTTATAGCTTTAGTAGTATTCGCAAACTTTCCTGCTAGCCTTGCTGCCCTACTGTTTCCAGTCGGTTTCTTCCTTTGGAAGTTTATCGTTAAGACTCTTGAACTATTGAGTAATACAATTCGCAGGCTTGCTCCTAAATACAGAAAGGGTGAGGGATGGCTTAAATGGATTGCTGTCTTCCTGCCTTTGCTAGTGTGGGCTTTTGTTTTCGGGTTTGTTAGCCTTATACATATTGTGGCTCATTTCGGCATTGATTTGCCACTGAGATTTCTTGCTGAGAAGGTACTAGGTAAATGGCTTCTTAGCCTATTTGAATACACCAAAAATATATTGGACAAGTCACACCGAACACACCTGAAAGCTCCCATATTACTCGGTGCAGCACTTTTGATATTTGGTTTTGTATATCAGCTTTTAGGGATAGCCCTCATAATGTTAGAGCGGTAACTTATGCTAACCTTCTCATTCCCTCTGCGTTATAGTATAGTAGAGTATGGATAATAAGGGGGATTTGGTTATGAAAAGGCTAATAATAGGACTGGTGCTGGTGGCGTTACTGCTGGTGCCGGTTTCCTGCGCCGGGGCACCACCAGAGGTAGTAGCACCACCAGCAGAAGAGGCAATGCCACC
>DAOWJM010000088.1 GCA_030640325.1 Dehalococcoidia bacterium
ACGGGTGCGAGCAAAGGTCAGACTGCGGATATTATGGCTCACCAGCTCGGCAAACAGGTTTGCCGCTTCACTATTAGCGCTACGCCGAACGCTCTTAGCCTCGTCTATGATTGGGGGATTCCAGAAGACAAATTCCTTCCCGCCATGGGGAGAGCCGTCATTATCAACCACTTTGAATGGTAAACCCGCCAGCCTTTCCGCATGCTCCCCAGGGTTGGCTATAGTAGCCGAGCAGCAGATGAATTGGGGATTTGAGCCATAGAACTTGCACAATCGGCGCAGGCGACGAATGACACAAGCTACGTGGGAGCCAAAAACACCACGATAGGTATGGGCTTCATCCACTACCACATACCTCAAGCGGCGTAGCAGCCTTGACCATTGCTGATGATTGGGAAGTATGCCAATATGGAGCATATCTGGATTGGTAAGTATCACCCTGGCTCGCTTCCTTATCTCAGTCCGCTCCGGCTGAGGGGTATCGCCATCAAAGGTAGCAACCTCCCCTATTTGGAATAGGTGGGGGTAAAATAGTTCCTGTAAACCACGTAGCTGGTCCTGAGCCAGGGCTTTGGTAGGGAAAAGGTAAAGGGCACAACTACCCCGCTCAGTTAAGATTGCCTCCATAACCGGGGCGTTATAGCATAGGGTCTTACCGCTAGCAGATGAAGTAGCCACCATTACATTCCTGCCTTCCCGGGCATAATTTATGGCTTCAGCTTGATGGGTATAAAGGGGTAATAACCCATGTTCACCGAGGCGAGCCCGAAGACCGGCTTCCAGAGGCTGGTCTAATTGGGCACATTTCGCTTTGCGGTGTGGAATATGCTCTATGTGAGCCATCTGACCGCTATAAGTGGGTTGAGCAGCAAGATGATGAAGAAAGGCAGAGGTATCCATTATAGCCCCTGTCAGGAAACAGGTAGAATCTCTATTTCATAGTTGAGTATCTCTACCTCGAAGCGACCGTTAACAATAAAATCCATCGCCTTGGATAGGACTTCATTTGTATATCGGTTATTATTGCTAACGCAACAAATCCCCAGAGTAGCTAACTGCCATAATTCGTGGTCATCAACCTCAGCCACGGAGACATTGAACTTGCTTCTGAGGCGAGTGGTAATAGATTTCAAAATCTGCCGCTTACCCTTAAGCGATAGATTTTCTGGAAAGCGAAGTTTAACCCGACAGACACCAACATTCATGATATATAGTTGGTAACCGGATAAATCGAAAGCTTAACCAGATTCTTTTTGCTTAGCGTAGCACTCTTTGCAATAGACCGGTCGCCCTTCCCTGGGCTCAAAAGGTACCGTGGTTTCCACACCACAGCCAGCACATGTTACAGTATACATCTGTCGTGGACGATTATAGCCCCCCCAGCGCTCTCTTCGCCGAGCAGTTCGGCACTCCGGACATCGACTAGGTTCATTTTGTAATCCGTGAGATAAATAAAACTCCTGCTCACCGGTGGTAAAAACGAACTCCTGCCCACAGTCACGGCACACCAGGGTCTTGTCTGCCAGAGCCATTACTGCACCTCCTCCGTATTTTGTTAGTCCCTTGTCTTTGATGCAGTCTCCTGGCTCCAAAAACCCTTTGCCGGATTGCTATAGTCTGTAATACTATTTACCCAGAGGGTTCCCTGCATATACAGGGGCCAAGCTTGGAAACAACACTCAACCAAGGTATCAACTACAGTCCTTACTATAACCGCTATAGGTGGCAAAGTCAAGCTGAAATTACTGCTTGCAAATTTACAGTCGCCCAGACTTATGCTATAATCGGTTGATTTAAGGAATAGTCGATATTTGCTAAAATAAACGGGGAATACAGGGGTTATAATTTGGACAAAGAGAAAAAGACAGAAATCATAAGTAAATTTGGGCTCCGTGAAGGAGACACAGGCTCGACTGAAGTTCAGATAGCTTTGCTCACAGAAAGGATAAACCAATTGACAGGGCATATGATGGCTAATCGGCATGATTATCACACGCAACGTGGGCTGCTTAAGCTGGTAGGACACAGAAAAAGGCTACTAGTCTACCTGAGCAGAGAGGATGTTGGTCGATATCGCAGCCTAATTGCCAGGCTCGGGCTACGCAAGTAAAGCTTTTTGCAGGGAGGGGTTATTGATAACATCTAATTCTTTTGATTGTGAGGTTGGCGGTAGAAGGCTCATCATAGACACAGGAAAGCTCGCCGGACAGGCGAGTGGAGCGGTAACCATCCGCTATGGGGATACCCTAGTTCTGGTTACTGTTTGCACCAGCGATGAGCCACGAGAAGGGATAGATTTTCTGCCACTAACCGTTGACTATGAAGAAAGGCTTTATGCCGCCGGTAAAATTCCGGGTGGCTTTATCAGGAGGGAGGGACGCCCCAGCCAAGAGGCAACCTTGGCTGGCCGTCTTACCGACCGCCCCTTGCGTCCCCTCTTACCCAAGGGATGGCGCAATGACATTCAGCTCATAGTTACCGTCCTTTCCACCGACCAAGAAAACGACCCTGATATCCTGGCAGTTATCGGTGGCTCGGCGGCACTATCAATCTCAGAAATACCATTTGATGGTCCAGTGAGCGCAGTTCACGTGGGCTATATCAACGGCGAGCTGGTATTAAATCCAACCTTAGCCCAGCTTGAAAGCAGCCAGCTTGACCTGATTGTGACTAGCACCAAGCAAGCGATAGTAATGGTAGAGGCAGGAGCCAAAGAGGCTTCGGAAGATATTGTTATAAAGGCAATAGAACTTGGTCACCAGGCAAATCAAGATATTATCCAGCTCCAGGAGCAGCTCCAGCAGGCTTGTGGCAGACCTAAGGTGGAAGCTCCAATAAGCGAGGTCAACCCTGAGGCGCTCTCAGCAATTTCACCAATAGTTGATGATAAGCTTGCCCAAGCCTTGAGCCAGCCAGAAAAGTCACAGCGAGAACAAGCGCTCAGCAACCTAAAGAAAGAGCTTGTGGAGAGTTTAGGCGAGTCATTCCCTGAAGAAGATATAATCGCCTCTCTAGAGTCAAAGGTCAGAGCTGAAATAAGAGGCAATCTCCTTGATAAGAAACAGCGTATTGACGGACGTGGTC
>DAOWJM010000024.1 GCA_030640325.1 Dehalococcoidia bacterium
AACAGATATATTCATAGACCAGGTTTTTGTTTACACCCGTAAAGGGGAGATAAAGGATTTGCCCAAGGGTTCCACCCCCCTTGATTTTGCTTATCAGGTTCACACTGAGCTGGGACACCATTGCATAGGAGCTAAGGTGAACGGCAAGCTGGTGCCACTCAGTTATCAGCTCAATAATGGTGATGTAGTAGAGATTGTATCATCTAAGAGGGCTAAAGCACCGAGCCGAGATTGGCTGAACCCGCACCTGGGCTATACCAAAACATCTCATGCCAGGGAAAAGATACGGCAGTGGTTTAAGCGGCAGGAACGGGCAGAGAATATTGAGCGAGGTCGGGAGCTTCTGGAAAAGGAGATGAGGCATCTGGGGATAAGACCCAGCGAGCGGGAGGAGCTAGCTAAGCTGTTCAAATATGATAGTCTGGATGATTTTCTGGCAGCTATTGGCTATGGCGGCGTTTCCACTCATCAGATTGCCTTGAAGCTATCCGCCCAGCAGGAGCAACCTCCAGTAAAGGCGGAAGTGGCTCCACCCGAGCCACCAGAATCGGCTATCCGGGTGCTGGGGATGGGGGATTTAGTTACCCATTTAGCCCAGTGTTGCCGCCCTTTGCCCGGGGATAAGATTATTGGCTATGTCACTCGCAGTCGGGGGGTGACCATTCACCGCCAGGATTGCTACAGTGTGGTTCATGAGGATGAGAAGGAGCGATTGATTGCGGTGGAGTGGGGGCAGACCGATTCCCTATATCCGGTTAATATTCAGGTTGAAGCCTGGGACAGGGTGGGGCTCATCCGTGACATTACCACTATTGTTGCTGAGGAGGGGGTTAACATTGCTTCGGTAAGCTCAGTTCACCATGATGACAATAGTGTTTCCGAAAATTTTACCTTGCAAACCAAGGACCTAGCTCAGCTAAGTCGGCTCATGGCAAAAATCGATGGCATTCGAGGGGTGATAGGTGTTTCCAGGGTTGGAGACGAAGCAACTATAAAACCAAAACCCTCAGCCTAAGGAGGTAGATATTGCCAGTTAGTAAATCGGCTCAAAAACAGGTGCGTGTAACTGAAAGAAGAAGACTCAGAAATAAGCCTATTCGTAGTCTGTGTAAGAGCAATATAACTAAGGCGGAGAGGCTTATTTTCCGGGGCGAGCTTGAGGCGGCTCGGGAAGCGGTGGTGGTTGCCATCAGCTCTTTAGATAAAGCAGCTGAAAAGGGGATTATCCACCCCAATAATGCCGCCCGCCGCAAATCACGATTGATGAAGAAGCTAAATGAAGCCCAAGCCTTGGCTTTGGCTGAAACCGAGCCGAAGGCGGCTGAGAGTGAGCCGGAGGCGGCTGAACAACCCTCCCAGGAAGAACTTGACTCAGGAGGGTAAAGGGGTTTATGCTCCGAAGGATGTCATGAAGGGGAGGCCATGATTTTATCTCAGTTTCAGACTGTAGGTCATGACCTGTTTACCAAGGGGCTTGTCTCCTCCCATAGTGGGAATCTGAGTATCAGGCTGGGAGAGCGTATCATCATTACCCGCCGCACCAGCAGGCTGGGCTGTTTGCAGGAGCATGATTTAATAGAGACTGGAATAAACAAAAATGACCGCAATACGCCGCTGGCGTCAATAGAGTTAGCTGTCCATCGTGCTATTTATAGGGAAACCCCGGCATTAGCCATTGTTCATGCCCACCCACCTCATGCTGTTGCCCTGTCACTAACTGAAACCGAGATTGTGCCCAGTGATACTGAAGGTCTGTCTATAGTGGAGCGGGTCCCTGTCCTGGGTTGGCATATGAAGGTGAAAGCCGGGGGTCTGGCTGATATAATTGCTCAGGCATTAAAGCAACACAGGATTATCATGGTTCATGGTCATGGCAGCTTTGCCATTGGTCAACTTCTTGAGGAAGCCCATAATTGCACTGCCACTCTGGAGGAAAGCTGCCAGGTCATTTGCTTATTGAAGTCGTTGCAAGTGAGTCCAGCCGAAAAATAGCTTATCTTTTATAGGCCGGGGTGCACCAATCGAGGTATTTTGGGTTATTGCCTCGTATTACCTCAGAGTAAAGCTGCTGTAACCTCTTTGTTATTTCGCCAATTTCGCCGTTGCCTATCTTGCGGTGGTCTATTTCAGCTATCGGGGTTATGTGAGCGGCGGTGCCAGTGAAGAAGCATTCTTCAGCAATATAAAGCTCGCTACGGTCAATCTGTCTCTCTATCGTTTCTATGCCCAGCTCTTTTTGCGCCAGTTTTATTACTGTATCGCGAGTAATTCCCATGAGAAAACTATCGTAACTGGCTGGCGTGACCAGTTTGCCATCTGTAACCAGGAAAATATTCTCACCACTTCCTTCGGAGACATGACCATCTGAGGTAAACATAATCGCCTCGTCAAAGCCATTCTCAATGGCTTCTGATTTGGCTAAGGCATTATTGATATAAAGCCCGGTAATCTTAGCCCTGGGGGTTTCCTCAGGGCGCCGCCAGGAAGAGATGCCACACCTAGCCTTGTCTACATCGAGGTATGGTCCCCAAGGGATAACAAAAGCTAAGAAATCGTCTTCTACATCATGAAGGCGGACGCCCAGACGCTCAGCGCTCTTGTAAGCCAGGGGGCGGACATATATATCTTCTTCAAAGCGGCACATTTCCACCAGCTTAACCGTTATCTGACATAGCTCATCTATGGTGTAAGGCAGGGCAATCTTTAAGATGCGGCAGCCATTGTGCAGCCGTTCATAATGCTCTTTGAGACGGAAGAGGTAAATCTGCTTCTGCTCGCTGTTCCAGTTGCCCCTGATGCCCTCAAAGATGGCAGTGCCGTAGTGAAAAGCGTTGGTCATAACCCCTATCTTGGCTTCAGATAGGGGGACAAACTGCTTATGAAAATAGGCATAAGAAGGCATGGGAAATCTCCTTTTTTAGATAGGGTCTATTATAGCCATTGCTTGGATAGAAAACAAGCACATTTATTAACTGAGCTTGGCTCCACAACGGGAGCAGAATTTACTCCCGGGAGGGTTGACCTGGGAGCAAGCCCCACAGGTTAGCCCTGTATCTGCTGAACTTTCACCCATATAAAGCTTGACGTGAGGCCAGGGGATTTCTATCCCTTCCTCATCAAAGACCCTCTTGATTCTTCTCCTCAGTTCACCCATAACATCCCACTGTGACATAGGTTGGGTTTCGCCTACAACTTTGATGATAATTCCTGAATCGCCAAATTCATTTACCCGGAGAAGCCAGGGTGTTTTTGAGATTAGTTGCGGTTCCCACTTGGGCTCCTCAGCCATTTCCTCCCATATTTTTCTGATTATTGACATTACCCTGTCAAGGTCTTCTTTATAGGCGACACTGATATTCAGATGAGCTCTAGACCACGTCCTTGTATAGTTGCTAGCCACCCTGATTTCGCCGTTGGGGACAACATGAAGAATGCCATCCAAGTCTCGGAGCAGAGTCCTCCTGAGGTTAAGCTCTTCCACTCCGCCAGTTATATCGGCAGCTTTGACGACATCACCCACATTATACTGGTCCTCGACCATAATAAAGAAGCCAGCCAGTATATCTCTTATCAAGCTTTGAGCGCCAAAGCCTATGGCTATGCCTATAACTCCTGCTCCGGCTAGGAGGGGGGTAATATCTATCCCCACCTCGGAAAGGACCATAAAAATGGCAACTATAGCTATAAATATCCCAATAGTATGAGTGATGACGCTGCTTAACGTTTTTGACCTCTTGGCTAAATACGCCTTGGCACGGCGCCCCTTGCCCGTTACTGTGATTGACCTCTCCACTATTCTGGGTATTACTACCTTGGCTATCTTATAGGTCAGATATGAAAGGAGAATGATGACCAGAATACGAATGCCATGCGCCAGAAGCCAGCCACCTACCACTTCCAGAGCCGGGGTGATATCCACGCCGAAGCGTGAGACGACAACCGCAGCTATAGCTAGGGCAAGGAGCACACCGCCGATACCTATAATGACCCAGGTTACCACCCTCTGAGTGCCTTTCAGTTGCTCCTGCCACTGCTTGGGCACTAACTTTTCCATCGCCCGGGGAGCCCAGCGCTTGAGAAGAAAGAACAGAACAAGCCCCGCCACAACGGCAATTAATATCCATACGCCGTTAGTAATGAACCATTCCCACATAGCGACCGCCTCCTCAAAACAACTGGCTATATTATACCACAGTATAGCTTTATGAGAACGCTGGACTCAAATTGGGCTAAGTGGTATATATTAGGGTAACATAACCGATTCCAGAAGATAAGCGGTGAGAAGAGACTGCTGGATATGGGGTAATTTAACCCTATCCCCTTTATCCCCTTCCCCTTGATAAGGGGAAGGGGAGGATGATTTCTTTAGAGGGGCACAGCCCCTCTTAAACTCCCCTCTTATATATACAGAATTATTCCCAACCATAAAAGGCAGCTTATTGAGGGTAGCTTGAAGGGGCTAATGCCCCTTCACAAAATAATCATTCCCCCTCTCCTTCGAAGGAGAGGGGGATAAAGGGGGTGAGGTTGATAAAGAATCTATATGCTAGGAGGCTAGACTTAAATTGGGCTAAGTGGTATACATTGGGTGTGAAGCAAAGGAGTAGACCATGACAAACACTAATTGGGATGAAGAGGCAATAGCCAAAGCTATGAATCGTTCGAATAGAGCAGGTTACTTCGAAACACATATCAAGGAACAATTTCAAGAAATAATGGCTCCTTTATTAAAAGGGAAAAAGATTTTATTCTCTGAAGCCCTTATACTGCTATTGATATTCATTCATATTGACTTAATGGGTTATTTATATACAGGAGACTCCTCGCCACGCAATTCATCCAAGAATGCCGTTAAGTTTATGAGGAAATATCTCGGTAAAGCTGACAAAAGGTATGAGGAGGTGGGCGGTCTACTATATGACGCTCTTAGACATGGCTACGTTCATTTAGCTACACCCAAAAGGATTGAACTACAAGATGGAAAGATACTAGATTTTTCATTTGCTCTCGCTGGACAAAGGCAAGACCATCTTAAGGTAACAAAGAGAGAGGAATTAGAAAGGGCAGGAAGGGTAGAAATCTGCAGATTGAACGTGGATTTATATATCCTTTATAAAGATTTACTTTCTGCTATGGATAAATATGCTGAAGACATTCGTCATAATCAGGCATTATCAGATACTTTCTGGAAAGCTTTTGAAACAAGACGGCAGCCCAAAAAAGCAAAAGAGGAAGCTCTTCTGGGTAGAGCGTATATTCGTGAGTCAGACTTTGATTTTGTGAGGAGACAAATATCGAATTTATAATCAAATGTGGTTACTTGCTCTCTACCTCGACAGGCTCGGCGTCTGCAAGGTATAGCCTTCTCCGGTTTCGGGGAAGATATCCTTGAGCTTCAGTGTCCTGCCTGTCTGGATGGCGGTGAAGCCATATTTCTTGCGGATGCGGTCGATAGCCTTATCCAGCTGCTCCTGCCTTCGGGCGGAGGAATCCAGCATCTCTAGCTGTCGGCTCGCTTCCACCAGGTTTGATACCCCAATGCCAATGAGGCGAACCGGTTGCCTTTGCTCGGCTAACGCTTTCTTCAGCAGTCCTAGCCCGGTGTCAAAGATAGTCTGGTCGCTATCGCTGGTCTGGCTCAAGGTGTGGCGGCGGGTGATGGTGGTGAAATCAGCATATCTCAGCTTTAGGGTTATGCACCTCGCCCGCTTGCCCCTCTGGCGTAAATCAGCGCCCACCCGTTCACCGAGGTAGCGAAGTGTTGCCTTGAGCAGGGAGCGGTCTCTGGTGTCTTTGCCGAAGGTAGTCTCTCGGCTGATGGACTTGGCGGTGGCGGGAGGCTCTACCTCTCTATCATCAATGCCATTGGCAAAGCGATGCAGAACCTCACCAGACGCACCAAAATGGCTTTTAAGGGCACCCAATGGCATAATAGATAGTTCATAGTATATTGATGCCCAAGCCGTTTAATTTCCGCTCTGTTTTTCTGCCTATTCCCGGCAGTTTGGCAATAGGTAACGGTGCTAGAAAGGAACGCTCCTCACCGGCAGTCACCTCCAGCAGTCCGTCGGGCTTGGATAGCTCAGAGGCGACCTTGGCTACCACCTTGCCGCCGGCGATGCCCACCGAGACGCCAAGCCCTAGTTCATCCTTAATCCGCTGCTTTATCTTCGCCGCCATCTGCCAAATTGAGCCATAGATAGATTCAAAGCCAGTTGCATCCAGATATGCCTCGTCAAGACCGAGCGGCTCTAGATAGGGCGAAAAGTCAGCCAGGATAGTC
>DAOWJM010000058.1 GCA_030640325.1 Dehalococcoidia bacterium
ATAAGCTATCTTTCCGATACCGAGCGTAGCCTTAAACTCAAGCCCAGTGGCAAACGCTATCACCAAATAGTGGCACAACTGAAACAATGCAATTGGCAATAGATACCTCAACAGACACCGCCAGCATCGCTCTGGTTCAGGATGGCGAAGTGCTAGCCGAGTCAACCTGGCATTGTGGGCAAAACCATACCGTTGAACTATTACCGCACCTGGCTCGCCTACTAAATAAGACCGAGGTTGGTCTTCAATCTATCAGTTGTGTTATGGTGGCTAAAGGACCGGGGAGCTTCAATGGATTGCGAGTAGGAATCGGCACTGCCAAGGGGTTAGCCTTCAGTCTGGGAATCCCCATCATTGGCATCAGCAGCCTGGAACTGGAAGCCTACCGGCATGCCGAATCCGGCTTACCTATCTGCCCCATATTCAATGCTAGCAGAGGAGAGATTGCCACTGCTATGTACCAAAAGAGGGACAACAGGTGGTGTAAACTCGCCGCTGAACACATAACCACCGTTGAAGCTCTATGCTCAGAGATAACCACCAAAACCATATTCTGTGGGGAATTCGTGCCGCTTATCGCCAGCCAGCTAAGGAAGCAGCTCAAGCAAAGAGCAATAATACCCACCACCGAAATGCGACCAGCCAGCTTACTGGTTGAGCTGGGGAAGGGGCGGTTTGAGGCAGGGGATTATGACAACCCCGCCACCCTACAACCACTATACCTCAGGCGACCAGCAATTACCCAGCCTAAACACCGATAAAAATCAGGATGGAGACAAAAAATGGCAAACTGGCCACAAGTATCGGTTGACACTGAAAAGGAATTCAACATGTGTTTTGTCTGCGGGCAGAAAAACCCCATTGGCTTGAAATTAAATTTTGACTGGGATGGCAAAGCAGCCAGGGCGGAGTTTACCCCCGACAAGTTTCATCAAGGCTGGTCAGGACTGGTTCACGGCGGAATTATAAGCTGCATCCTTGATGAGGCGATGAGCTACGCTGCCCTATTTGAAGGGGTAAATACCATAACTGCCAAAATGCAAGCCAGGTTTAAACGCCCAGTCCAGATAGGTGAGCACCTCACTATCACCGCATCTTTAACCAAGAAGACCAGAAGGCTGGTCGAGGCTAAAGCAGAAATATCGCTCAAGGATGGCACTCCTGTAGCCGATAGCATAGCTACTATGTTTATCCTCACTCAAAGGGCGGAGTCAAAAGGCAATGTCTGAAATTGAGGCTAAGGCTGTTATCTGGGATATGGATGGAGTGCTCGCCGATACTGCCCCCTTTCACCTCAGCGCCTGGCAAAAGGTCTTCCAGGAAAGGGGGGTGAAATTCACCAAAGAGGATTTCAGACACAGCTTCGGGCGAAGAAATGATGCTATAATCAGAAAGACCTTGGGCAAAGAAACATCGCAGGAGGAGATAGATGCCATCTCTGGCAAAAAAGAGGCGAGCTTCCGCCGCAAAATAGGGCGAAATCTCAAGCCTCTGCCAGGGGTGATAAAGCTAATAACATCCCTTGAGGAGCACGGATTTAAGATGGCTTTGGCTTCATCAGCCCCCATAGAAAATATCCAGTTGCTCAGCACAGGTCTGGGCATAGAAAATCGCTTCCAGACTATCATCAGTGACAAAGATGTAACCCAAGGTAAGCCCAGCCCACAGGGTTTCCTATTGGCTGCCCAAAGATTGGGGGTTGAGCCAAGGAACTGCATTGTAATCGAGGACGCTGTGGCTGGGGTCACTGCGGCTAAAAGAGCCGGCATGCATTGCCTGGCTATCACCAATACCCACCCCAGGGAGAGCCTGGCAGAGGCTGACCTTATAGTTGACACACTGGAAGGAGTAAGTATAAACGACATAGAGGGACTACTTCATCCCCCATAACTTACTTGGTTGTTCCCACCCACCCTCCCTTAGGAGCTGTGCTCTCTAACCTCAGAGGGTGGGAGAGTGGGAAGAATTAGGTTGCTAAAAAACTCATAACCTATTATTCTCTAAAGGAGCCTAGATGGAACGGTCTTTAGTTCTAATCAAACCTGACGCCATGCAGAGAGGCTTGGCGGGCACTATTATCTCTCGTCTGGAGAATCTAGGGCTGAAGCTGGTGGCAATGAAGCTCCTTCACCCGGATAAAGCCTTAGCCCAGCGACACTACGCCATCCATAAGGATAAGCCCTTCTATGATAGCTTGGTGAATTATATCAGCTCAGCTCCGCTCATTGTCTGCGTCTTTGAGGGCAAAGGGGCAGTAGAGGCAATCAGAAAGGCTATGGGGGCAACCGACCCAGCCAAGGCTGAGGCAGGAACCATAAGGGGCGACTTTGGGTTAGATATTGAGCGGAACACTATTCATGGCTCGGATTCAGCAGCCACCGCCGAGGAGGAAATCAAGCTGTTCTTCTCCCCGGATGAAATGTTCAGCTATTGAATCCTGACTACAGGGACAGCCTGACTCCACAGCTCATCCAGCTGGTAGTATTCCCGCTCAAAGGGAGCAAAAATATGAACAATAATATCGCCAAAATCAAGCAACAGCCAGCCGGAGTCTATAGTCCCTTCGTGGTGATGGGGTAGGATGCCCTCATGCTTCAATCTATGCCCAACCTCATCATAAATAGCTGAAATCTGCCTCTCCGACTCGCCGCTACAGATGACGAAATAATCGGCAAAGCTACACACCCCACGGACATCCAGCAACACGATATCGCTCGCCTGCTTATCGGCGGCAGCCTCCACCACCTTACGTGCTACTTCTATTCCTTCCAGCAGCTAGCCTCCATCAATCCTCAGTCTTTAGCTTTTCTTCGCCTTGAGCTTCTCCAAAGCTTCTTTCGCAACCTTTTGAACATCCTTATTTTTATCCTTAAGAGCTTTGGTGAGGGGTCCTACTGCCCTGGCATCCCCTATATACCCAAGATATACCCATAAACCCGTGCTGCTATTTCTCGAACATCCTCGTCTTCATCCTCCAGAGCCTCAGTGAGGGGTTCTAATGCCCTGGCATCCCCTATATACCCAAGAGCGGCTGCTGCTCCCCATCGAACATCCTTATCTTTATGCTTCAAAGCCTCTATCAACCCCTCAACGTCTTTTTCTGCTTTCATCTTTTCTATGTCTGGTTCACCCATTTTCACACCACCCCATATTATCAATGGCGTATAACAGCCTGTTTAACAATAATTATATCACAATATGCTATACTATAGGTTGTTTACCAATTTATTTTATCCCTACCCGCCCACCCACAGAAGCCTCACTTATTAGCCCTGGGGGCTGCGGGGGCAAAGCCCCCGAAACTCACCTTCCGGGCGGTAGGGTGGGAACAGTAGACATTGGGAAAGTTAAAGGGCGAGATAAATGGAGAAGCTTCTTTTTGGCACCGCTGGCTCTCCCCATAGCTCCAGGACACTGTCCACCATAGACGGCATTAAGCGCATTGCTGAGCTTGGGCTTGGCTGCATGGAGCTCGAGTTTGTCCAGGGGGTAAGAATGGGGGAGGCTGGGGCTAGGCTGGTTGCGGAAACAGCAGCCAGGGAAGGAGTAAAGCTATCGGCTCACGCTCCTTACTTCATCAACCTCAATGCCCACGAGCCAGAAAAGATAATCGCCAGTCAGGAGAGGATACTGCAGACTGCACGCATCGGCGCCATATGCGGGGCTGAAAGTGTCGTTTTTCATGCTGCCTACTACCTCGGCGACCCACCAGAAAAAGCCTACAATGCGGTAAGGAAATCCCTGGCTGAGGTAATGAACCGGCTTAAACGGGAAAATAATCGGGTATGGATTAGACCGGAGGTCATGGGTAAACCCAGCCAGTTTGGAACCATAGAAGAAGTGCTCAACCTATGCACTGAGCTTGAGGGGGTAGGTATCTGCGTGGACTTTGCCCATTGGCATGCCCGCACCGGAAAGTTCAATTCCTACCCAGAGTTTGCCTCCATCCTCCAACAGATAAAACAGCGGCTGGGAGACGAAGCCCGGGACGATATGCATATCCATGTCTCTGGTATTGCCTATGGTAAAAAGGGGGAAATAAAACACCTGAACCTGAAAGAGTCAGATTTACACTATGTTGAACTTCTCAGAGCACTAAAGGATTATGAGGTCAAGGGCATTGTAATCTGCGAGAGCCCCAACCTGGAAGAGGATGCCCTTCTCCTGCAGAAAACCTACAATAACCTTTGAAAACAGGCTAGTAGTTTTTTCCCATTGGCAGCTATTTCTGGTATAATATAAATGTTGGAACAAATAGAGAGCAAGTTATCAGAGTTGAGGTGAAGGATGAAGTCAAGGTGGATGCGTAGTAGCTTAATATATATCATTATTCTGGTTGCTGCTGTAGTCCTCCTCTATCAATTTTTCCCCACAACACAAAAACCGGCTGAAATCGGCTTGGATGAAGCTATAGCCATGTCGCAAAATGGTGAGATAGCCGGGATTATAGTGGACGATGAGGAGCTGCTCATTACAACCACCGAGGGCACAAAGCTAAAAACCGCCATAGGTATCCTAACCCTGGTTGAGCTTCAACAACTCGGGCTTAACCTTGAGGGAGTAGACTATGAGGTAAAACCATCAGGATTTGACTGGGGTGGGCTAATGATAGGTTTCATTCCTCTGTTACTCTTTGGTGTTTTATTGTTCTGGCTATTCCGCAGGGCACAGGGGGCTAATACTCAGGCTATGAGTTTTGGTCGCAGCCGAGCCCGACTGTTCCCGGCTAGCACTCCAACAGTGACCTTTGATGATGTAGCCGGAGTGGAAGAAGCCAAACAGGAGTTACATGAAGTGGTGGATTTCCTCAAGTCGCGTGAGAAGTTTCAGAGTCTGGGGGCACGCATTCCCAAGGGAATGTTGCTAATAGGCCCACCGGGCACAGGAAAGACATTACTGGCTCGGGCAATAGCTGGTGAAGCCGGGGTGCCCTTCTTTTCTATCAGCGGAAGCGAATTTGTGGAGATGTTTGTCGGTGTCGGTGCCTCCAGGGTGCGTGACCTCTTTGAACAAGCCAAACGCAATACACCATGCATTATCTTCATTGATGAGATTGACGCCGTAGGTCGTCATCGTGGGGCTGGACTGGGCGGAGGTCATGACGAGAGAGAGCAGACCCTCAACCAGATTCTGGTGGAGATGGATGGCTTTGACACTGATACCAGCGTGATTGTTCTGGCTGCTACCAACCGTCCTGATATACTTGACCCGGCTTTACTTCGCCCTGGTCGCTTTGACCGGCGAGTAATCCTTGACCGACCAGATATTAACGGTCGAACAGCCATTCTCAAAGTTCACTCCAATGGTAAACCGCTAGATAAGTCAGTTGATTTAGAGGTGCTAGCCAAACAGACTGCCGGTTTTAGTGGTGCTGACCTAGCCAACCTAATCAACGAGGCAGCTATTCTATCAGCCAGGCGGAGCAAGAAAGCCATTGAGATGCAGGAGCTTGAGGAATCAATAGACCGGGTGATTGCCGGTCCCGAGAGGAAGAGCCGGAAGATAAACCCCAAGGAAAAGGAAATAACCGCCTATCACGAGGCAGGTCATGCCCTTGTCGCCAAAATGCTGCCTAATGCTGACCCGGTGCACAAAATCTCTATAGTGGCTCGTGGAATGTCGCTCGGTCATACCCGACTTTTACCTACCGAAGACCGATACCTGACAACGCGTTCTCAACTTAAGGATAGGTTAGCCACCCTTCTGGGCGGCCTGACTGCCGAAGAACTAATCTTCAATGAAAGGACATCAGGGGCTCATGAGGATATTGGGTTAGCGACCAAGATTGCCCACAGCATGGTAACTGACTTGGGCATGAGCGACAAGCTGGGACCGCGAACCTTTGGTGACAAGCAAGAACTAGTCTTTCTCGGTCGTGAAATCGCTGAGCAAAAGGACTACGGTAATAAGATAGCCGACGAGATTGATAAAGAAGTCAATAGGATTATCCAGAATGCTCATAGAGTAGCCAAGAAGATTCTAATTGAAAACAAGCAAAGATTAATCCATATCGCTGAAAAACTCGTTGCTCAAGAGACCCTAGAGAGCGAAGGGCTAGAAGCAGCCTTTGACGAACCTCTATC
>DAOWJM010000015.1 GCA_030640325.1 Dehalococcoidia bacterium
CTTGAAGGTAAACGGAACATCAATCGAGTATTCATTATCGGGGCAATGAAAGCCTTTCCTGGCTACAAATTTGATGACCTTTTCTATTTTGTCCCTGAGGTGCCAGTTGGCAAGACTTCCCAGGTTGAGCAGGTGGGGGAGAAACAGGAGAGCCAGCCAGTTGGCTCTGGAAGCAAATCGGCAAAAAGCCTCTCTTAGAGCTGAGCTACCTCAGGTTCAATCTTTTGCAGCTTGTCCATGCTTTCCAGGTGGTCTATATAGAGCACCCCATTTAAATGGTCTATCTCATGCTCCAGTGCTTGAGCCAGGAGTTCACTTGCCCTGATTCGTATCTCCTTCCCCTTCGGGTCTCGCCCCTTAACTGTAACTGACTCGGCGCGCTCGATTTCCCCAAAATACCCAGGGACGCTCAGGCAGCCCTCGGTTACTGAGCGTTCGCCCTTCCGCCGCACTATCTCGGGGTTAATCAGGACTATATCCTCCTCCTCTGGTATGCCAATAACAATCACCCGCAACAGGGTGCCCACCTGCGGGGCAGCTAATCCTACTCGCCCGGGAACAGCGTGCATTGTCTCAATCATATCACTTATCAGCTTCTGGATTGAGCTATCAATAAGCTTGACCCGTTTTGCCCTCTGCTTCAATACAGGGTCGGGGAGAACACGAATAGCAAGAGTTGCCATCTTTTCCCTCGGAAATCTATCGGGTTACAGTTTACTAGACCAGACCTGCGGGGTCAATGTCTACCGTCCAGCCCTGGGGAAAGGGTATTTGCGAGAGAAAAGCAGAAAGCTCTGAGCCACGAAGTATGAGCTGCCACCGAAACCTACCCCGTAGCCTATGAATATATGCCGGGGCTGGTCCAATCAGCTCAATGTCAGCTATCCCTTGTGATTCTATTTCTTGGCTCAGCAGGCGCTTCATTCTTTCTGCCTCCCGCTGGCAGAGGGCATCGTTAGTATGGCTATAAATAAGGCAAGCAAGCCGGGTGAAGGGCGGGTTGTGAAGCTGGCGCCGATAGTCAATCTCCTTGTCATAGAATGAGGCATAGTCGTGTTCGGCTGCTGCCTGAATGGCATAATGCTCAGGGGCATAGGTCTGAATAATAACCCTTCCCCCCAAGGTGCCCCGCCCCGCCCTCCCCGCCACCTGAGAGAGGAGCTGAAAGGTTCTTTCCCCAGCCCGGAAGTCGGGCAGATTTAAACCGGTATCAGCGCTAACCACCCCAACCAGGGTAACCAGGGGTAAATCCAATCCCTTGGCAATCATCTGGGTGCCAATAAGAATATCAGCCTGGTGGGCACGGAACTTGCCCAATATTTCATCATGTGAATGCTTCCCTCTGGTAACATCACTATCCCAGCGCAGTAGCCTGGCTTGGGGGAAACTGTGCCCCGCTTCTTGCTCCAGCTTCTGGGTTCCAATGCCCAAAAACTTTATCCTGCGTCTTAGGCACCGAGGGCAAATCTGGGGAACTGGCATCCTGTAGTTGCACTGGTGGCAGGCCAAGATATCCTCAGCAAGATGATAGGTGAGAGGAACCTCGCAACGCTTACAGCGGAGGACAAAGCCACAACTGCGACACTGGATAAAGGTGGCTGCTCCCCGGCGATTGAGAAACAGGATGACCTGCTCCCCGTTTGCCACCGCTTTGCTCATCGCCTGTGACAGGGAGCGACTGAAAAGGCTCCTGTTTCCTGCCTTGAGCTCCTCCCTCAAATCTACCACCTCAACCTGGGGCATTGCCGAGCCATCACGGGGGGTAACCCGCCTCGGAAGCTGAAGTAGGCGATAGTCCCCCATTTGAGCGTGGTAGAAGGTCTCCACATCTGGGGTGGCGCTGCCCAGAATGACAACGGCCCCGGTCAGCTCAGCCAATTTTATCGCCACATCACGGGTGTGGTAGCGGGGCGATTTATCATGCTGTTTATAGGTCCATTCCTGCTCCTCATCAATAACGATGAGACCAAGGTTGGGTTGGGGGGCAAAAATAGCACTCCTGGAGCCGATAACCACGTCAAATTCCCCATCTCTTATTCGCTTCCACTCATCAAACTGCTCACCCAGGGAGAGTTTGGAATGAAGGACAGCCACCTTATGGGGGAAGCGGGAGGCAAATCGCTCTATAGTTTGGGGGGTGAGGGCAATCTCTGGAACTAGGACTATACCTTTTCTCCCCAGCCCTATCACCTCAGCCAGGGCTTGAAGGTAGACCTCTGTCTTGCCGCTCCCGGTAACCCCGTGAAGGAGAAAAACGGGCGGTGAGGCATTGCCCTTCGCCCCCTTGGGCAAGCTGGACTTAATAGCCCTGAAGGCTGACTTTTGGTCTGGGGTAAGGGTGAGGGGATGAGAAGAGGCGATACCCTGATAGGAAATCGGTTCTCGTTTTATTTCAACCTGCTCGACGGAGACCAAACCCTTGCTTACCACAGCCTTAACAACTGATGATGAGCAGTCGACACTTCTTCTGACCTCAGAGAGAGACACTGGTTTAGTTTGTTGAGACAAATACTCCAGGAGGCCGGCTTGCTTTAGAGCCTTGCCTTGCTCACGCAACCTGGCTGCCTCTTGCCTGGCTTCAGTAGCCGTAACCGCTAGACGGAGATAAGACACCGTCTTTGGTTTTACCTTAATCTTCTCTAGCTCATAGCTTCTAACGGCTAGGCCTCGACCTACCAATTGGGAAACGATGGTTTGAGCCTTTTTCTTGCCTAGAGTTTTCTCAATCTGCCTCAGACTTACCCTGCTCTGCCTCTGGACCAGCTCCAGGACCTGCCTTTGTTCCCCGGTGAGGGCTGATGTGTCTGCTTCATGGGTGGTTGAGGAACTAGAGATAAAAGTAACCGTCTTGCGCTCAAAGCCTGGCGGCAGCATTAAAGCCACAGCGTCAAAAAGGGGTGATAGATAATGTTCGCTTATCCAGCGAGCCAGCAACACATTTGACGGGGATAACAGGGGGCGGGGCTCAATAACACCGGCTATTTCCTTGGTTTCCTCCACCGAGGGGTAATGGCTTAGCTCTAAAACGATGCCCTGGAGCAGCTTGTCGCCAAAAGGAACCCATACCGCCTGCCCCACATCAATATCTAGACCAGAGGGTATAGCATAGCTAAATGTCCTGCGCTGTGCTACTGGCGAATTAACACTAACCTCAGCATACCTCATCCCGCACTCCACCGAGGTAGCCTTACCCTAACCTTTTTCCCGCCTTTCCTTGGTCCGAGATGCCTTACTACTGAGTCCACGCAGGTAATAAAGCCTGGCTCGGCGTACCTTTCCATGTCGCGATACCTCCACCCTTTCCAGCAGTGGTGAGGAAAAGGGAAAGGTATGCTCAACTCCTACGCCACGGGCAACACGTCTTATGGTGAAGTTTCCGCCATCGGCACCACGGCGGACCTTGATTACCACCCCATTAAATATCTGGGTGCGTTCCCTCCCCCGTTCCATAATCTTGACACTCACCTTTACCGTGTCCCCAGGGGCAAGAGCAGGAATATCGGGATTTGGTTTGTTAGTAAATAACGTAGTTATATCCATACTAAGATTGCCTCAATTTCTGTACTAATCTTTTTTCCTCAGAGCTTAGCTCGGCTTTGTCTAGTAGCTCTGGGCGGTGTTCCAGGGTGCGCAAAATAGCCTGCTCACGGCGCCAGTCGGCAATTTGGGCATGGTTTCCTGAAAGTAACACCTCGGGCGCTGACCACCCCCGATATGTAGCGGGGCGGGTATATTGAGGATACTCCAGCAGCCCAGCGACATGAGAATCATCCAGTGGTGAAGCCTCTGAACCAAGAACCCCCGGCACTAACCTGAATACAGCATCTATTACTACCATAGCCGCCAGCTCGCCACCACTGAGCACATAATCTCCAATACTAATCTCATCAGTAGCCAGGTGCTCTCTTACCCGCTCATCAACCCCCTCATAGTGACCGCAGATAAGAATTAGATGGCTATACTGGGATAACTCCTGGGCAACTTGTTGTGAGAAGAGCCGACCCTGTGGGGTAAGCAGAATAATGGGCACCGTAGTAGATTCCCCTTTTATGGACTCTACCGCTTCAAAAATGGGTTCGGGCTTGAGCACCATGCCGGCACCACCACCATAAGGATAGTCATCAACGGTGTGATGTTTATCATGGGTATAGTCCCGAATATTATGAACGCCGACGCTGACCAATTTCTGGTCTATAGCCCTTTTGAAAATGCCAAGGCTGAACATACCTTGGAACATCTGGGGAAACAAGGTCAAAATATCAATGTGCACCTATCTAATCCTTTCCAGTGTCTGGAGCAATATGCTCAGTTACCTCTCCTTTGATAATCTCCACAGCATGAGGAATGGCAGGCAAAATTACCTCAAGGCACTCCCGAACTGCCTTAGGGCTACCCGGCAGGTTGATAATAAGGCACTTTCTCCTGACGCCAGCCACAGCCCGACTCAGCATGGAGAATGGGGTGACGCTGAAGCTTTGGGCTCTCATCATTTCGGCGAAGCCGGGCACAACCTTATCCACTATAGAAAGGGTAGCTTCAGGGGTAACATCGCGTGGACCCAATCCTGTGCCCCCCGTAGTTAAAATTAAATCCACACCGCCTTCGTCTGCCCACTCAGCAAGCTTGCTGGCAATAATTTCCGCCTCATCAGGAATGACCTCATACTTAACCACACGACTATTTAGCTGAGCTAAGCTATCCCGAATTGCCTTGCCGCTCTCGTCAGAGCGCTGTCCATGCCACACCCCATCACTGATGGTAACAATGCCCAGGTTAAGCATAATACCGCCTCTATTAAAACAGATTCTATTTTATCACATATGGGGCATATAGCAAAATCAGCGAGTTTTAACAATTTAATCTGTTAGGTATTGACAAATGGGGGTATCTGTGCTATAGAATGGTAGAAGGTGGGAGATTGTGGTAAAATAGGGTATAATTGGGGTGGATATGTTCTTCGGTGAATTTGAGTATAGGATTGATGAAAGGGGTAGGGTGCCTATCCCGCCTAAGTTCAGAGGCGAACTAAGGGCGGGGGTGGTATTGGCGCCAGGGGTAGAAAAGTGCATCATCGCCTACCCATTATCTGAATGGAAAAAGCTGGCGGATACACTTACTACTGGTTCAGTTACCCCCAGTAAATTGAGAAGGCTAAATCGGGCTATTTTCGCTACTGCCTTTAGCCTCAGAATAGATGGGCAGGGAAGAATAGCCCTACCTACTTCGCTAAAGCAGTATGCTGAGATTGTAGATGAGGTAATTATAGCTGGAGTTAACAATTATCTTGAACTATGGAATAAAGTGCACTGGGAATCAGAGAAGGCTATTAGCCAAGAACAAGCCTGGCAGATTGTAGAAAGCCTGGAGAGGCATCGATGAATCTAACCATGTCAGCACCCACTCATATCCCGGTATTGCTGGAAGAGACCATTGAGGCGCTAGATGTTCAGCCTGGAGGTCGCTATATTGACTGCACCCTTGGGGCTGGAGGTCATGCTGCTGCCATTTTAGAACACAGCTCACCTGGTGGGCAGTTACTGGGCATTGATGCTGACCCCAGAGCGATAAAAATAGCCAGAGCAAGGCTTGAAGCCTACAGCAGCTCAACCCTTCTAATTAACCAAAACTTCGCCAATCTGCAGGCAATCTGTAATAAGTATGACTTCTTCCCGGTACACGGTATCTTGTTTGATTTGGGTCTCTCCTCTCTCCAACTGGAGAATGGTCGTGGTTTCAGCTTCCAGCATGATGCCCCGCTGGACATGCGCTTGAGTCCCCGCCAAGAGATTACCGCTGCCATTATTATTAACGCATCCCCCGAGAGCCAATTAGCTCACCTTATAAGGGCGTATGGTGAGGAACGCTACAGCCAACAAATAGCCCACCAGATTGTGCAGCAGCGTCCCATAATAACCACCCTTCAGCTAGCTCAGATGATAGAGGAGGCGGTGGGGGGCAGACGGGGTAGAATTCACCCTGCCACCAAAACCTTCCAGGCACTACGCGTAGCGGTTAACCAAGAACTTGAGCACCTGCAATCAGCTCTAAAACAGGCAATCGACCTTCTTGGGTTTGGGGGCAGATTGGTTGTTATTAGCTATCACTCCCTCGAAGACCGCATAGTGAAACGTTTGATGCACCAGGAGGCAAGTGGGGAAGAAGCCTGCCTGAGGTTAGTCAATAAGAAGGTTATTACTCCTTCCCTTGCCGAGGTTCAATTTAATCCTCGCAGCCGCAGTGCCAAATTGAGAGCGGCTGAGCGCATTACCGGACCGGGCGAGCAATTTCTTTCGGGTTAACCGAAATCGGTAATATCGGGAGGTTTGAAGATGTGAAAACTAACACCATTCACTGGAGTTCGGAATATGCTCAATAAGGAGGAGGTAGATGAAAAAGCGGAGTATCTTAACTTCTATCGATGTTGGAACCACTAAGGTATGCACCACTATAGCAGATGTGGATGATGGGGGTAGTATCCGAGTTGTAGGAGTGGGTGTTACTCCATCCTTAGGGTTGCACAAGGGACTGGTGGTCAACATCAATGAAGCCAAAGAATCTGTCCGTGAATCAGTGAGGAAAGCGGAGCAAGCTAGCGGTTACAAAGTGGAATCAGCCTACGTCGGTGTAACCGGGAGGCATGTCAGCTCGCTGAATAACCGGGCAGTGGTAGCCATTACTCGTAATGACCGGCTGGTGCGTTCTGAAGACCTGAGGCGAGTCCTAACAACTGCCCGGAGCGTTAAAATTCCTGTCGATAGAAGGCTACTCCATGTTATTCCTCGTGGCTATGCTGTTGATGGTCAATCAGGAGTCAAGAACCCGGTAGGAATGCATGGCTTCAGACTGGATGTGGAGGCACATATCATCACCGCCGCCATAACTTCGGTTCAGAATCTAGTAAAGTGCATCCGGGGCATCGGCATAGATATCGACGACCTCATTTTGGAACCTTTAGCCAGTAGCGAGGCGGTATTGAGTGGGGATGAGAAGCAGGTAGGCGTCATATTGGCTGACGTGGGAGGTGGTACCACCGATATCGCTATCTTCAGGGAGGGGAGCATTTGGCATACCGCTATCCTACCTGTAGCCGGTTATCAAATCACTAGGGACATTGCTATTGGTCTGGGGCTGCCATTTGATGTGGCAGAGGAGATGAAAAAGAAGTATGGCACTGTTACCCCAGTTTATGAAACAAGGACGGGTACAGGCAGCGATACCCTAATGACAAATGGACACGGTGTCTCTCACCAAGACCTGTGTGACATTATCCGAGCTAGGGTAGAGGAAATCCTGAGGCTTATCGTGCTTGAGATGCCAAACTCTGAATATGAGACATTAGTCCCTGATGGTATAGTGCTCACCGGCGGCAGTGCTAACCTTGCTGGTATAGAAGCACTGGGGCGCAATACATTGCAACTCCCGGTAAGGGTAGGCATTCCCAGCAATATATATGGCATCGCTGATACCCTTCATGACCCGGCATATGCCACCAGCGTTGGTCTGTTGCTCTGGGGAGCAAAACATAGGGAAATGCAAACCTGGCAGCGTCACGGCTTTGGCTTAGGTTTGCGACGCTTTGTTTCCCGAATTTTTAATCTGTTCCACTAGCTGTAATTTCTCAGCAATAAGTGGTAAAGAAAGGAGGGGGAAAATGGCAAAAACAACCTTCAGTCCTAACCCGGCTAAGATTAAGGTTATCGGCCTCGGCGGTGGTGGCTGTAACGCTATAACCCGCATGGTCAGGGAGCAAATTCAAGGGGTAGAGTTCATTGGCGTAAATACTGATGCCCAGGCTCTGTCTATTACCGAAGCCCCTATCCGTGTCCAGCTTGGAGAGAAGCTCACCAAAGGATTAGGAGTAGGCGGCGACCATGTCATGGGTCAGAAGGCAGCCGAAGAAAGCCGTGACGAACTCAGTGAACTTATCTCTGGGGCTGATATGGTGTTTATCACCTGCGGTATGGGTGGTGGCACCGGCACCGGGGCTGCCCCGGTGGTAGCTGAGATAAGTAAGCAAACTGGGGCTCTGACCATTGCCGTAGTCACCAAACCCTTCACCTTTGAAGGTATCCACCGCACTGAGGTGTCAGATGATGGCATTGTTCGCCTCTTGGGCAAGGTTGACACCCTTATCATTATCCCTAACGACCGCTTGCTTGACCTCTGTGACCAGAAGACAGTGGTGGATAATGCCTTTAAGCTAGCTGATGATGTGCTGCGCCACGGGGTTCAGGCTATTGCTGAAGTTATCACTGTCCCTGGGCTGATTAATCTTGACTTTGCCGATGTTAAGGCAGTGATGAAGGACGCTGGTCCAGCTTGGATGTCCATGGGCGTCGGTTCAAGTAAGAACCGAGCTGTCGATGCGGCTACTGAAGCCCTGGCTAGCCCCTTGTTAGATGTTTCTGTTGAGGGGGCAAAGGGTGTGTTATTCAATGTCGCTGGCGGCACTGGTCTTACCCTGTTTGAGGTTAATGAAGCGGCTGATGTAATAAAGCAAGCCGTAGACCCTGAGGCTAACATCATTTTTGGCGTGGTTCAGGACCCTAGTATGGGGGAGGAGATAAGGATAACCTTAATTGCCACTGGCTTTGCCTCCAAGTTAGGATTGGCAGGAGTCAGCCGAGAAGAGGAGTTTACCGAATTGCTTAGGGGCTTGAAGGGCAAGGAGGAGGAACTGGACGTTCCTGCTTTCCTGCGTCGTCCACTATTTAGCCATCGGCGCCAAGCAATAACCCAGTCAACTAGGCTTATTCAGACCCAGCCTGGCGTATCCCGGCGGTAGAGTTCTTGGGAGTCTACTAAACCCCGCGGTAGAACTCCTTGGGAATCTACTAACCCTCAGGCTAAAGGCTGTAGTGCTTTATTGCCCTACAGCCTTCTTGTTTGTCTGACAATCTTGGGCTAAATGCGCTAAAAATACTTGACAAATACTATATATTGTGGTATGTTAATTTCATTACACAATATGATGTAGTAATTGCTGATGAATTGTCCCTATTGTGGTTGTCAAGATTGCAAGGTTATAGATTCTCGTGAGGTGAACGACGGGATACGCCGTCGGCGTCAGTGCCTAGGCTGTGGCTCTCGTTTCACTACCTATGAACGGTTGCAACCAGCTAGCCTGTTTGTGATTAAAAAGGATGAGAGACGGGAGGAGTTCAACAGGAACAAGCTGCTAACCGGTATTCGTAAGGCTTGTGAAAAACGACCATTGCCTACTGGTATTGTTGATAAGCTGGTCGATGATATAGAGGCTGAGCTTTACCACTGGGGCAAGGCGGAGATACCCAGTGTTATCATTGGTGACATGGTAATGGAACGGCTCAAAAGCCTGGACCACATTGCCTATATCCGTTTCGCCAGCGTCTACCGGGAGTTTGCTGACATCACTGCACTAAAACA
>DAOWJM010000060.1 GCA_030640325.1 Dehalococcoidia bacterium
TAAGGCACTGGAAATGGGGATAGAATACTTAGCTACCGGTCATTATGTCAGAATAGAGCGCTCGTCAAGTGGCTACCGCTTGCTGAAAGCAGTTGACATAACCAAAGACCAGTCCTATTTCCTTTATACTCTAGGGCAAAGGCAACTTCAACATCTGCTATTGCCTTTGGGCGAGCTCAGTAAAGAGAAGGTCAGAAGATTGGCTGCTGAGCTGGGCTTGCCTGCCAGTAGCAAGCATGACAGTCAGGATGTTTGCTTTATCCCCAATAATGACTATCGGTCATTTATAGCTGAGCATATCTCTCTCAAGTCAGGGGACATAGTTGACATAAATGGCAAGGTCTTGGGCAAACATAGTGGTTTAGCTCGATACACTGTGGGGCAAAGACAAGGGCTGGGGCTTACCTCAGATGAGCAGCTATATGTGCTCAAGCTGGATGCCTCCAATAACAGATTGGTGGTGGGCACCAAAGACCAGACTTTACATAATGCGCTTATTGCCAGTAGGCTAAGTTGGGTATCGGGGAAAGCCCCTACAGAGCCTATTAGTATAACGGCTAAGGTTCGCTATAAGTCGCCTGAGGTAGCCGCTGAACTTCATCCTGATGATGGTGTGGCTGAGGTTTGTTTTCTTGAGCCTCAGTGGGCGATTGCTTCTGGGCAATCGGTAGTATTTTATCAGGGCGATGCTGTCTTGGGTGGGGGGATAATAGATGCCGTCTTTTGCTGAAGAAGAAATGCTTGAGGCACAGGGTTACCAGCTCATCGCTGGCATTGATGAGGCTGGTCGTGGTGCCCTGGCTGGTCCAGTGGTAGCCGCAGCAGTCATTTTGCCCAATCATGTAGACGCCCCATGGCTCGCCGGGGTGAAAGATAGCAAGCAGTTGAGTCCAGCCAGACGTGAGTTTCTGTTTCACCATATCCATGAGGTAGCCGTTTCCATAGGCATCGGCTTGGCTCCCCACTACCTGATAGATGCCCAGGGTATAATCAAAGCAACACGCCTGGCTATGAAATTAGCCATAGACCAGCTTTCACCACCACCTGAGTCCCTACTCATAGACTATATGCATCTTCCTGAGGTCAAGCTACCCCAAAAGGGGATAACCGATGGTGATAATTTATGCTTCTCTATAGCCTGTGCCTCTATCATTGCCAAAGTAGCCCGGGACCAGCTAATGGTAGCCTTTGATAAAATCTATCCCGGCTATGGGTTGGCTCAACATAAGGGCTATGGCACCAGGCAGCATCTTGCCTGCTTATCCAGGCTCGGTGCGTGCCCCATCCATCGCCAGTCATTTAGGCCAGTTAGGGAGATAATGGAGGGATTTTTGGGGAACCTATCCCCCTAACCCCTTTCCCTTCGTAATTTGTTAAGGGAAGGGGGAGTATAGAAGAGAGGGGGGCGAAGCCCCCCTCTCATAAATCTCTTCCCCCTCTCCTTTGAAGGAAAGGGGGATAAAAGGGGGTGAGGTTACCAATAAGAGAGAAATGAAGCGTAGAGAAACCGGTATTCTGGGTGAAAAACTGGCTAGGGATTTCCTCAAGAAACGGGGCTACCGTATCTGGGAAGCTAACTACCGCTGCTCTGAAGGTGAGATTGACCTCGTAGCCAAGCATAAGGATTATCTGGTCTTTGTTGAAGTGAGGACTAAAAAGAGCCTGGAGTTCGGCAGCCCGGAAGAGTCAATCACACCAACAAAAAGGGAAAGATTAAGGGCTGTTGCTTCCCACTATCAGCAAACCCACGATAACTTGCCCTCGTTATGGCGCATTGATGTTGTAGCCGTAGAGCTGGACCAAAAAGGGAAGCCGTCACGAATTGAACTTATTGAAAATGCGGTAGGTGAGGCCTGAGGCTTTCATCTGGGCTAGTTCGGATAGATTAGTGACACGGATTATCATGTTTCGTTTCTCTCTGGCATTGACCCCATCCCCCTGACCCCCTTCCCCTGGAGGGGAAGGGGAAGATTTTGTAAAGAGGGGCTAGCGCCCCTCTTAAACACCCCAAAGAATAGAGAGCCCAAGAGAGGCGAAGCCTCTAAATATATTGTAGGGAGTCTTAAAGGGGGTGAGGTGCCGAAAGTTGAGGTGTCACTAAGGTGTTGAACGAGTACAACATCTTTACTCTATTAATCCGGCTGTGCTAGAATTAGCTGCTTGGGGGCTAGGGATATGGCTTCACCGGAAGCAATGTCAAGACAAAGGCTGCGTATTATTGATGCCAATCTAAACCGCACCGGCGAGGGGCTTCACCTTCTTGAAGACCTAGCCCGGCTGATGCTTAACGATGCCGGTCTAACTCAGCAGCTAAAAACTATACGCCATGAGATAGTAAGGGGCGACTGGTTGTTTAACCAGCAACTCATCCAGTCGCGAAACTCAGAAGGCGATGTAGGAATTGATATTGAAGCCCTTGGGGAAGAGAAACAGAGGGAGCTGCCCATAATGGTAGTGGCAAATGCCAGAAGGGTTCAGGAATCGCTAAGAATTCTGGAGGAGCTGTCTAAGATTCCAGGCACCGCTCTCAAATTAGACCCGGAGAAATTCAAACAAGCCCGGTTTGCCCTCTACACCATAGAGCAAAAACTGCTCTCCAAATTATCGCGTCAGGATAAAACGAAGCATTTAACCGGGCTCTATGCCATCATAGATAGCCAAGCCCTGAGCGGGCGCAGCCA